>NZ_JBVHLF010000008.1:133867-182711 GCF_055559155.1 Kitasatospora sp. NPDC024654 | reverse complement strand
CCGAAACCCACCCGCCCCGGCCCAGGCCGCCCGAAAGGCTCGAAGAACCGCCCGAAATCCAAGCGACCGCCCTACCGCAAGAGCGAACCGACCACCAGCAAACACGCAGAGTGACGACAGAAGCTAAAATTGCAAGCTGAGCCGTCGCGGCGGAAGCCGGCGGCCGGTCAGCCGCGACGCCAGCCGTTGGTGATCGGCAGCCGGCGGTCCCGGCCGAAGCCCTTGGGGGAGATCTTCGGGCCCGGCGGGTACTGCCGACGCTTGTACTCCGCGGTGTCCACCAGCCGCACCACCCGGTCCACCACGGCCGGGTCGAAGCCCTGCGCCACGATCGCGTCCCGGCCCTGGTCGCCCTCCACGTAGGCGTCCAGCACGGCGTCCAGCAGGTCGTAGTCGGGCAGCGAGTCGGTGTCCAGCTGGTCCGGCCGCAGCTCGGCGCTCGGCGGCTTGCTGATGGTGTTCTCCGGGATCGGCGGGGTCTCGCCGCGCTCGGCCGCCAGCTCGTTGCGCCAGCGGGCCAGCCGGAAGATCAGCGACTTGTAGACGTCCTTGATCGGGCCGAAGGCGCCCACCGAGTCGCCGTACAGGGTCGAGTAGCCGACCGCCAGCTCGCTCTTGTTGCCGGGCGCGAGCACGATGTGCCCCTCCTGGTTGGAGATCGCCATCAGCAGCGTGCCGCGCAGCCGGGACTGCAGGTTCTCCTCGGCCAGCCCGGTCAGCCCGAGCGCGTCCATGTAGGCGTCGAACATCGGGGCGATCTCGACGGTCCGGAAGTGCAGTCCGGTGCGCCGGGCCAGCTCGGCCGCGTCGTCCCGGGAGTGCTGCGAGGAGTAGCGGCTCGGCATCGAGACGCAGTGCACGTTCTCGGCGCCGATCGCGTCCACCGCGATGGCCGCCACCAGCGCCGAGTCGATGCCGCCGGAGAGACCGATCAGCACCGACTTGAAGCCGTTCTTGCGCACGTACGCCCGGGTGCCGGTGACCAGGGCGGCGTAGATCTCGGCCTCGTCCTCCAACCGCGGCGCGGTGCCCGCGGTGAGCGGCTCGGCGGGCCGTTCGACGACCTCGCCGCCCAGCTCGGTGCGGGCCAGGTGCAGGCCGTCGCTGAGCAACAGGCCGTCGGTGCGGTCGCGCTCGTCGGCGGCCGGCAGGTCGAGGTCGAGCACCAGCAGCGCCTCCTCGAACTGCGGCGCGCGCGCCAGCACCCGGCCGGCCGCGTCCACCACCAGGGAGTCGCCGTCGAAGACCAGCTCGTCCTGGGCGCCGACCATGTTGAGGTACGCCAACGTGCAGTCGGCCTCGGCGGCCCGGCGCTGGACCAGCTCCAGGCGCTGGTCGTCCTTGTTGCGCTCGTACGGCGAGCCGTTGATCACCAGCAGCAGCCCGGCCCCTGCCTCCCGGGTGGCGGTCACCCGTCCGCCGTCCTGCCAGATGTCCTCGCAGATCGCCAGCGCCACGTCCACCCCGTGCAGCCGCAGCACCGAGAGCTGCTCGCCGGGCACGAAGTACCGGTACTCGTCGAAGACGCCGTAGTTCGGCAGGTGGTGCTTGGCGAACCGGGTGACCACCCGGCCCCGGTGCAGCACCGCCGCGCAGTTCTGCGGTGACCCGGCCGGCCGGTACGGGCGGCGCGACTCCTGCTCGGACCGGCCCAGGTAGCCGACCAGGACGGGCAGCTCGCCCAGCCCCTCGGCGGCCAGCCGCTCGGCCAGTGCCACCAGCGCGGCCCGTGAGGCCTCCACGAACGACCGCCGCAGCGCGAGGTCCTCGACCGGATACCCGGTCAGGGCCATCTCGGGGAACGCGACCAACTGCGCACCGCGCTCGGCGGCGCGCCTGGTCCAGCGCACGACCTCCTCGCTGTTGTACGCGATGTCCCCGACGTGGGGATCGAACTGGCTCAGGGCGAGGCGGAGACTGGGCATGCCGCCAGTCTAATCGTCTAACTGACATTATGTCGCGGCCAGGCCGGCCCGCGAGCGTTCCCCGAGCGTTCGCCGTGACCGGGGTGCCACCGGGGGCGGTGGATCCGCGATGATGGGAGCGAACAGTGCGTACGTCCGGAAACGGCGTCCCGCGACCGTCCCGCTTGCGTAACACGAACGTAAAGAGCAGAGGTGAGACTGTCCCCATGGGCAAGCAGCAGGAGTTCGTGCTCCGTACGCTCGAAGAGCGTGACATCCGGTTCGTCCGGCTGTGGTTCACCGACGTGCTCGGGTTCCTCAAGTCGGTGGCGGTGGCCCCGGCCGAGTTGGAGCAGGCCTTCGAGGAGGGCATCGGCTTCGACGGCTCCGCGATCGAGGGCTTCGCCCGGGTCTACGAGTCCGACATGATCGCCAAGCCGGACCCGACCACGTTCCAGATACTGCCCTGGCGCTCCGAGACCCCCGGCACCGCGCGGATGTTCTGCGACATCCTGATGCCGGACGGCTCACCGTCCTTCGCCGACCCGCGCTTCGTCCTCAAGCGCACCCTGAAGCGGACCTCCGACCTCGGCTTCACCTTCTACACCCACCCCGAGATCGAGTTCTTCCTGCTCAAGAACCTCCCCGGGGACGGCACCGCGCCCCAGCCCGCCGACCAGTCCGGCTACTTCGACCACACCCCGCGCGGGGTGGGCCACGACTTCCGCCGCCAGGCGATCACCATGCTGGAGTCGATGGGCATCTCGGTCGAGTTCTCGCACCACGAGGGCGCCCCCGGCCAGCAGGAGATCGACCTGCGCTACGCCGACGCGCTCTCCACGGCCGACAACATCATGACCTTCCGGCTGGTCATGAAGGAGGTGGCGCTGGAGCAGGGCGTCCACGCGAGCTTCATGCCGAAGCCGTTCTCGCAGTTCCCGGGCTCGGGCATGCACACCCACCTGTCGCTCTTCGAGGGCGACCGGAACGCCTTCCACGAGACGGGCGCCGAGTTCCAGCTCTCCAAGGTCGGCCGCTCCTTCATCGCCGGCCTGCTCCGGCACGCCGCCGAGACCGCCGCCGTCACCAACCAGTGGGTCAACTCCTACAAGCGGATCTGGGGTGGCTCGCAGCGCACCGCCGGCGCGGGCGGCGAGGCGCCGTCGTACATCTGCTGGGGCCACAACAACCGCTCCGCGCTGATCCGGGTGCCGATGTACAAGCCGGGCAAGCAGGGCTCCACCCGGGTCGAGGTCCGCTCCCTGGACACCGGCTGCAACCCCTACCTCGCCTACGCGGTCACCCTCGCCGCCGGTCTCAAGGGCATCGAGGAGGGCTACGAACTCCCGCCCGGCGCCGACGACGACGTCTGGGCCCTCTCCGACGCCGAACGCCGTGCCATGGGCATCCAGCCCATGCCGCAGAACCTCGGCGAGGCGATCGACCTGATGCAGCGCAGCGAACTGGTCGCCGAAACCCTCGGCGAGCACGTCTTCGACTTCTTCCTGCGCAACAAGCGCCAGGAGTGGGAGGAGTACCGCTCCGAGGTCACGCCGTTCGAGCTGCGCAAGAACCTCCAGGTGTTGTAGTCACCGGCCGGCCAGTACGGCGGCTCCGGGCCGGCGGATCACCCCCGCCGGGCCGGAGCCGCCGTGCTCGGTGGGGGTGGGCCGGAGGGGTGGTGATTGGGCGGTTCGGGGGAAATTCTGACGACTTGCCGAGTGGCCTCCGTGTTCTGATCTCTTCGTCAGAATTGTCGCCTCCATGATCTGAGTGGCATTCACTCGGAGTGATGGAGGTGCGGGTGTGGGTCGGTCGGAGAGAACGCCGGTGAGGGGCGTGCGACGGTGGGTTGTCCCGTTGGTCGCGCTCTGCGCCACCAGTACGGGTTTGCTGGTGGGGGCGTTGCCGGCGCGGGCGTTGGGGGAGCCGGTGGGGGCGGCGAGTGCGAGTGCCACCGCGAGTGCCGGTGCGTCGGCGAGCCCTGGGCCGAGCGCTGTGACCAGCCCCGGCGCCGAGGTCGGCCCGAGTGCGCCGGCGAGTCCCAGCGCGGTGACGGGCCCGAGCGCGCCCGTGCAGGGGCCGCCGGCGCGCGATCCGCGGCGGTGCCACCTGGAGATCGTGAAGTCGGCCGACCGGACTTCCTACGTCGCCGGGCAGCGGATCACCTTCACCGTCCGGCTCCACAACGACGGGAACGAGCCGATCACCGGGGCGGTGGTGACCGACGACCTCCGTGGGGACCTGGCGGATGCCAGGTACGACCAGGACGCGCGGGTGGGCGTCGGGCGGCTGCGGTACGACGCGCCCGTGCTGACCTGGACCGGTGACCTCAGGCCGGGCGAGCGGACCGTGATCGTCTACAGCGTCACCACCAACCGGCCGGACAACGGTCCGATGACGCTGCACAACGCGGTGACCGGCCCACCGTTCAGCAGCTGCCCGACCGGGACGGAGGCCGGTTGCAGCGTGGACATCTGCGGTTCGCCGGGCAGCCCGTCGCCCAGCCCGTCGAGCAAGCCCAGCCCGTCGAGCACGCCCAGCCCGTCGAGCACGCCCAGCCCGTCGGGCACGCCGACGAAGCCGACCCGGCCCACCTGGCCGAGTCACCCGACGCCGCCCGCCCAGCCCACCCCCACCGCCCCCGGACAGCTCGCGCAGACCGGGGCCGACGACGGGCCGGGCCTGCTCGGGACGGTCTCGGTACTGCTGGTGATCGCCGGCACCACGCTCTTCCTGGTGTCCCGTCGGGCGGGCCGGCACTGACCAGTAGCCTCCCGCGCCGCGCACACACCGCGGGGTCCGGCCCACCGGCCGGGCCCCGCGGTCGTGTTCTCCGCCGGCGTGCGTCACCCGCCCGGGGCGGGGAAGGAGCTTGACGAACACGTACGCTACCCAGCGATCACCGCCAGCGAAGGGAGTCCGGATGACCAGCGCCGGCAGCCGCGTCAGCAGGCCCGAGGTCCGGCTGGTCCGCCGCGGCTTCACCGACCCCGAGGCGGCCGTCCGCCGGCTCGCCGCCCCCGCCCTGCACGGCCTGGCCGACGACCCGATCCTGCTCGACTCCCTGGGCGCCACCGCCGACCCCGACCTCGCGCTGCTGGGCCTGGCCCGGTTGCTGGAGGCGCTCGGCGAGACCGAGCGGCACACCCTGCGGGACACCCTGACCACCTCCAAACCACTGCGCGACCGGCTGCTGAGCGTGCTCGGCGCCTCCGCCGCGCTCGGCGACCACCTGGCCACCCACCCGCGCGACTGGCACGCCCTGGAGACCTTCGAGGTGCGGGACGTCCACCCGGGCACCGAGGAGTTCCGCCGCGAGCTGGCCGAGCGGCTGGCCGCCGCCGAGGGCGACCCCGCCGACGTGCTGCGCACCGGCTACCGCCGCTGCCTGCTGGCCATCGCCGCCCGCGACCTGAGCGCCACCGCCGACCTCGCGCAGACCTCCGCCGAGCTGGCCGACCTGGCCGGCGCCACCCTGCGGACCGCACTGGCGCTGGCCGAGGAGGCGGACGAGGAGGCCGCCGAGGCCTGCCGACTGGCCGTGATCGGCATGGGCAAGTGCGGCGGCCGCGAGCTGAACTACGTCTCGGACGTCGACGTGATCTTCGTCGCCGAGGCCCGTGAGGGCGTCGACGAGCAGCACGCGCTGCAGGCGGCCACCAGGCTGGCCGCCCGGACGATGCGGCTCTGCTCGGACACCACCCGGGAGGGCTCGATCTGGCCGGTGGACGCCAACCTGCGCCCCGAGGGGCGGCACGGCCCGCTGGTGCGCACCCTGGCCAGCCACCTCGCGTACTACCAGCGCTGGGCCAAGACCTGGGAGTTCCAGGCCCTGCTGAAGGCCCGCCCGGTGGCCGGCGACGCCGAGCTGGGCGCGGCGTACGTCGCGGCGCTGGCGCCGATGGTCTGGCAGGCCGCCGAGCGGGAGAACTTCGTCGCGGACGTCCAGCAGATGCGCCGCCGGGTGGTCGAGGCGATCCCGGCCCCCGAGCTGGACCGCCAGCTCAAGCTCGGTCCGGGCGGCCTGCGGGACGTCGAGTTCTCGGTGCAGTTGCTGCAGCTGGTGCACGGCCGCACCGACCCCGCGCTGCGCAGCGGCAACACCCTGGAGGCGCTGGCCGCGCTGTCGGCCGGCGGCTACGTCGGCCGCGCCGACGCCGCCTCGCTGGACGCCGCGTACCGGTTCCTGCGCGCCCTGGAACACCGGATCCAGCTGCACCGGCTGCGCCGCACCCACCTGATGCCCAAGGACCCGGCCGACCTGCGCAGACTGGCCCGTTCGCTGGCCGCGGTGATCAACGGCGACACCCGGGCCGACCCGGTGGCCGCGCTGGAGCGGGAGTGGAAGCGGCACGCGCTGGAGGTCCGCCGGCTGCACGAGAAGCTCTTCTACCGCCCGCTGCTGGACGCGGTGGCCGACCTCCCGGCCGGCGCGGCGCTCACCCCGGGCACCCCGGCGATGAGCACCGAGGCGGCCCGGGCCCGGCTGGTCGCGCTGGGCTTCCACGACCCGGCGGCCGCGCTGCGCCACCTGACCGCGCTGGCCACCGGGGTCAGCCGCAAGGCGGCCATCCAGCGCACCCTGCTGCCGGTGCTGCTCGGCTGGTTCGCCGACTCGGCCGACCCGGACGCCGGCCTGCTGGGCTTCCGGCAGGTCTCCGACGCGCTCGGCCGCACCCCCTGGTACCTGCGCCTGCTGCGCGACGAGAGCGCGGCGGCCGAGCAGCTGGCCCGGGTGCTGTCGGCCGGGCGGCTCGCCCCCGACCTGCTGCTGCGCGCCCCCGAGGCGGTGGCCATGCTGGGCGACCCGCAGGGGTTGCAGCCGCGCGGGCGGGCGGCGCTGGAACAGGAGGTGCTGGCGGCGGTCGGCCGGGCGGACGGCCCGGCGGCGGGCGTCGCGGCGGTCCGTTCGGTCCGCCGGCGCGAGCTCTTCCGCACCGCGGCGGCCGACCTGCTGGGCCGGTTCGGGGACGACCCGGGCGAGGCGCTGGAAGCCGTCTCGGACGCGCTGACCGATCTCACCGCGGCCACCTTGCAGGGTGCGCTGGCGGCCTGCGTGGCGAGCTGGGAGGCGGAGCACGGCGTGCCGCTGCCGGCCCGGATCGCGGTGATCGCGATGGGCCGGTTCGGTGGGCACGAGCTGGGCTACGGCTCGGACGCGGACGTGCTCTTCGTGCACGAGGAGCGGTCGGACGGGGACCGGGACGCCACCGCGGCCGTCCGCTCGGTCTGCAACGAGCTGCGCACCCGGCTGGCCGTGCCGTCGACCGAGCCGCCGCTGCTGGTCGACGCCGACCTGCGCCCGGAGGGCCGGCAGGGGCCGCTGGTGCGCACCCTGGGCTCGTACCGGGCGTACTACGCGCGCTGGTCGCACGTCTGGGAGAGCCAGGCGCTGCTGCGGGCCGAGCCGGTGGCGGGCGACGCCGAGCTGGGGGAGCGGTTCCGGGAGCTGATCGACCCGCTGCGCTACCCGGTGGGCGGGGTGCCGGAGGGGGACCTGCTGGAGATCCGGCGGATCAAGGCCCGGGTGGAGCGGGAGCGGCTGCCGCGCGGGGCCGACCCGACCACCCACACCAAGATCGGCCGCGGCGGGCTGGCCGACGTGGAGTGGACCGTCCAGCTGCTCCAGCTGCAGCACGCGGACCGGGTGCCGGAGCTGCGCACCACCCGGACCCGGGAGGCGCTGCGGGCCGCGACGGAGGCCGGGCTGCTGGCCGCCGCCGACGCCCGGGTGCTCGACGAGGCCTGGGTGCTGGCCTCCCGGGTGCGCGCCGCGGTGATGCTGGTCCGCGGGCGGCCCGGGGACAGCTTTCCGGGGGAGTCGCGGGAGCTGGCCGGGGTGGCCCGTTACCTCGGGTACGGCGAGGGGCGCAGCGGCCAGCTGCTGGACGACTACCGGCGGACCACCCGGCGGGCCCGGAGCGTGATGGAGCGGGTCTTCTACGGCTGATCGTGTGCGACGGCCGGGCGTCCGCCACGGCCGGTCCGGGCCCGGACACGACGCCGCCCCGCCCGGCGGACCGGACGGGGCGGCGTACGCGGAGTTACTGGCGGGAGCCGGCGCCGACCGGGGTGGGCCGCTGCTCGGGCACCGACGCGCCCTGCGCCGGGCTCTGCCGCGCGACCGGAACCTGCGGGAACTGGTAGGCCCAGCGGTGGTAGACCAGCCGGGTCACCGTGAAGCCGATGGCCAGGCAGACCGCCCCGCCGACCGCGTCCATCCAGAAGTGGTTGGCGGTGGAGATGATCACCATCAGGGTGGCCGCCGGATAGGCCAGGCCGAGCGCCCGCACCCACTTCCGTTCGGCCAGGAAGAAGATCGTCAGGCCGCACCAGGAGGACCAGCCGATGTGCATCGAGGGCATCGCGGCGAACTGGTTGGAGACGCTGGCGCCCGGGCCGGAGGCCAGTGAACCCCAGGTGTGGTGCACGGCGACGGTGTCGATGAAGTGACCGTCGGTCATCAACCGCGGCGGTGCCAGCGGGTAGAAGTAGAACCCGACCAGGGCGATGCCGGTGGTGATGAAGAGCACCGTGCGGGAGGCCGCGTAGCGGCCGGGATGACAGCGGTAGAGCCAGACCAGGACGCCGATCGTCATGATGAAGTGCAGCGTCGCGTAGTAGTAGTTCATCCCCACGATCAGCCAGGTCACCGAGTTGACGGCGTGGTTGATCGAACGTTCCACCGCGACCCCGAGGCCCTGCTCGGTGTGCCAGACCCAGAAGGCGTTCCGCTCGGCGGCCGAAGCCTGCTCCGGGACGGCGTTGCGCACCAACGAGTACAGCCAGTAGCTGATCGCGATCAGCGCGAGTTCGAAGACCACCTTGGGCCGGGCCGGATGCCGCCGCTGGGCGCTGATCCAGGCGCGGACCCCGGAGGCTCCGCGAAGCGCGGTGCTGTCGCCGGCTCCGTCCACAGGCCCGTCGGCCGGCCGGCCGGGGGACTGGACGGAACCGCCGCTGCGTGCCGTGGTGGCGCGCTCGGCGCCCGGCGACTGGATCTCGGTCGGTTCCCCCATGGACGAGAAGTCTGCCAGACGTTCTGTGGCCGTCCGATCATCCTCTGGTCGTGGATTCTTCATCGGCTGTCCTCCCAGAGTGCTAGGTGACCGCCCCCGACCGGGGCTGAGGAGGCGGCACGGCACACGCGGGTGCGGCGCGTCGGAGGGACACACATGCGTTCCATTGTTACTCGTTCGCAATGTGGGCTGCGCGGCGACCCCCCTCAAGCGCCGTCCGGGTGCCGGGAGCCCCGGCCGGGCGCGGTTCCCGGCCGTCATCGGCGTCGGGCGGTCGCCCACCGGGCCGCCCCGGGCGGTCAGCCGCGGCCGATGTACGGCATCGTGGTGGCCAGCACGGTGGCGAACTGGATGTTGGCCTCCAGCGGCAGCTCGGCCATCTGCCGGACGGTCCGCGCGACGTCGGCGACGTCCATGGTCGGCTCGACGACGATCCGTCCGTCGGCCTGCCGGACGCCCACGCTCATGGCGGCGGTCATCTCGGTGGCGGCGTTCCCGATGTCGATCTGCCCGCAGGCGATCCGGTACGGCCGGCCGTCCAGCGAGAGTGACTTGGTCAGGCCGGTGACCGCGTGCTTGGTCGCGGTGTAGGCGATGCTCTGCGGGCGCGGCACGTGCGCCGAGATCGAGCCGTTGTTGATGATCCGGCCGCCCTGCGGCCGCTGCTCCTTCATCTGCCGGAAGGCGGCCTGGGCGCAGAGGAAGGCGCCGGTGAGGTTGAGGTCGACCACGGCCCGCCAGTCGTCGTGGCCCAGCTCCTCCAGCGGCACGGCGCGGCCGAAGGTGCCGGCGTTGTTGAAGAGCAGGTCGAGCCGCCCGTAGTGCTCGGCCGCCTCGGCGAAGAGCGCGTGCACCGCTGCGGGGTCGGTGACGTCGGTCGGGACCACCAGGCCGCCGCCGGCCAGCCGGGCGGTTTCCCGGAGCGGTTCGGCACGCCGCCCGGCCAGGGCCAACTGCCAGCCGGCCCGGGCGAGTTCGAGGGCCACGGCGCGGCCCACGCCGGTGCCGGCCCCGGTGACGACGGCGATCTGCTGCGGCATGCGTGCTCCCTCTGGTGCGACGGTCCTCCGATGATCGCCGACATCGGGCCGGCCCGTCACCGTAGGAGCCGCCAAAGGGCGGTGGCGGCCCGGTCCGGGCCTTGGACGGAGTCGACACCACCCGCCGGTCGACCCCCGCCGGATGGCCGGGATTTTGCCAAAGTCACAGCAAATGTTGGTTGCCAGGCAGCCCGGTCGCAACCATGGCGGGACGAGGTCGCGTCATAGGATCGTCCTCACTCCGCGCCGCCCCACACCCGGTCGGCGCCGCCCGACTACGAGACGGTTCGGGCGCCACCCACCAGTCGGAAGACCTGCCGTGCATCCGCCGCTCGCTCGTACCCGTGCCGTTCTGACCGCTGCCGCCGCGCTGACCCTGGCCGGCGCCCTCACCGCGTGCGGGGGAGGCGGTGGCGGCACGTCCGGCGCCGACGCCCACCCGGCCGGCTCCGGCGGCTCGGTGGCCCCGAGCGTGCCGGCGTCGCCCGCGGCCGACGCCAAGGTGCTGATGCCGACGGGCCCGACCACCCAGCTCACCAAGGCCCGGGACACCGCGGCCGGACCGATCATGATGACCACCCTGCAGGGCAAGAAGTCCGGGGTGTCCGCCAAGCTCTGGATCTGGCTGCCGCCGGAGTACAACGACCCGAAGTACGCCAAGACCGGCTTCCCGGTGCTCACCCTCTACGCGGGCGGCCAGAGCAACGGCTACAACACCTGGACCGACAACCAGCTGCCGATCCAGGAGGCCGACGAGCAGCTGGCCAAGCAGGGCAAGGCGCACCCGTTCATCATGGTGATGCCGGTGCAGAACCTGACCTCCGACGAGCAGCGGGCCTACGACTGCAGCGACATCCCCGGCCAGCCGAAGATGGACACCTGGATGTCCCAGGACGTCCCGGACTTCGTCCGCGCCAACTTCCGCACCCTGAAGAGCCGGGACGGCTGGGGCCTGATGGGCGCCTCGACCGGCGCGTTCTGCAGTGCCAAGATGGCCCTGGAGCACCCGGACCAGTACAAGGCCGCGGTGCCGATCGACGGTTACTTCGACCCGGACTCCCTGCTCTGGAAGGGGCACGAGGACGAGCGGCTGGCCAACAGCCCGGGCGTGATGGTGAGTCAGGGCAAGGCCGACGTGCGGATGCTGGCCACCGCCGGCGGCGCCAACCCGCCGGAGGTCAAGCTGGTGAAGGCCTGGGTCCAGAAGGCCGCCGCGCCGACGAACATCCAGTACTACGAGCAGCCCGGTGGCAAGCACCTCACCTCGGACTTCAAGAAGATGATCCCGCTGACCCTGCAGTGGCTGACCCAGAACATGGCCGGCCCGACCAGCGACTGAGCTCCGTCGGCGGTCCGGCGGCCCGGCTGACCGCCGGTGAACCCGCGAAACCGCCGCTGACCTGCACGGCAATCCGGTATTGATTCGTCACTGATCGACTGGGGACAACCTGGGCCCACGGCGCCGCTCCGCTTCGCTCACCCGAGGCGGGCGGCGCCGATCCGTCCCCACGCCAGTCATGAAGAGAGCGCCATGCCGACGCCGACCCACCTGCAGTCCATTCCCGCCCCGCGCGGACCCCGCGAGGCGGTCGCGGTCGCGCGGCCACTGCGGTTCGCCGGCCTGCGGCTCGCCCAGGCCGCGCTGCGCCGGGACCTCGCCCGGGTGCCCACCGCGCTGCGGCTGCTGCAGCCCGGCGACGAGGCGGGCGCCGCGGCGCTCCAGCGGCACTGGGACTTCCTGACCGCGATGCTCACCTGCCACCACGAGCAGCAGGACGGCCGGCTCTGGCCGCTGCTCCGGCGCTTCGCCCCCGAGCTGCGGCTGCTGGTCAACTGGCTGGAGGACGACCACCACAACCTGGACCACTGCTTCACCCGGACCACCACGCTGATGCGGGTGGCCACCCGGGATCCGGCCAGCTGCTGGTCGGTGGCGTACGCGGTCGAGGAGCTGGCGGCCCGGCTGGAGACCCACCTGCGGATCGAGGAGGAGCAGGTGCTCCCGGTGATGGCGCGGCTGCTCGTCCCGCAGTCCCGGGTCGGCACCCTGCCCGAGCTGCTCGACCTGCTGCGGCTCGCCGACGGGCCGGGCGCCCCGGACGCGCTGGCCTGGCTGCTGGAGGGGGTGGCGGAGGAGCAGATCGACGCGCTGCTGGCCGACTGCGACGACCTGACGGTCCGCCAGTGGCCGCACTGGCAGGCGGTCTACGCCCGCTGCTCGGCCCAGCTCTGGGGGGTGGCCCCGGCCGGCGAGTGACCGGGCCGCTTGTGGTGCGGGCGAGTTGACGCACGTTCGGACCATCCGCGATGGCGGAACCGGTGCCGGGGTGCCCAAGGTGAGGAGTGGCCGGCCCGTCCCAGCCGTCGCCGCTCGTCCTTGGTGGAAGGAAGAACCAGCTCATGCCTCGCACGTCGTGGACCGCCGTCCTGCTCAGTACCGCGTTGGCCGGTGGGCTCGCCGGCAGCGCCGCCGCCTCCGCGCCGGGCTCGCCCGGCGGCCCGGTCGGCGCGCACGGCCACCCGGTGATCCGGCCGGTCGCCGCGCGGGCCGCGGCCGCGGCCCGGACCACGGCGGCCCTCGGGGCACTCGGCGAGGTGCTGCGGACGGCGGGCGACCTGGCGGGGGCGGTGGCCCCGGCCGGCGGCCGGCCGGACCCGGGCGCGCTGCGGGGCCGGCTGGACCAGCTGGACGCGGCGTCCGGCGCGCTCCGGCGGGCGCTGCCGGCCGACCCGGCCGCGCCCTCACCGGTCGAGCCGCGGCCGGTGCTGCCGGGCGGGCCGCTGCGGCGCGAGGCGCCGGCGCCGGCCGGCAGTGTCGAGGACCGGCTCGGCGTGCTCGCCCAGGACGCCGCCAACCTGGTGGCGGCTGCGACCGAGCGGCGCGACGCGACGGCGGTGGACGCCGCGTTGCCGCCGTTCTCCGCCGATCTGCTCGGCCTGAGCAGCGCCACCGTCACCCGGCTCAGCCGGTCGTGAGGGCGGGGGCGCCGGAGAGTTGCCCGAGGTAGGCCGCCACCCGGGCCGGGTTCCGGGTGGCCAGCCCGAGGTACCCGTCCGGACGGATCAGGAAGAGCCCCGGCCCGAACCCCGCCAGGCCGGCCGTCTCGCGGACCACCAGCTCCGGGTCCTCGACCGCCGGCGCCGGGCAGCCGATCGCCAGCAGGGTGGCGTGCGGTCCGCGCAGCAGGTCGAACAGCCGCCCGCCCCGGTAGGGCAGGTCGGGTACCCGGTCGCCGGCCCGCAGCGTGTCGGCCGGTGGCTCCGCGCGGTCCTCCACGGTCAGCGGGCCGGTCGGGTAGCCGATCCCCAACTGTGAGGTCTGGTCGCCGCGTTGGGTGGCCATCCCGTACAGCGCGGTGCTCAGCCCGAGCACCGCGGCGGCCACCGGCCGGCGCTCCGCCTCATAGCTGTCCAGCAGGGTGTCCGGCGCGCCGTGCCGCAGCACCCGGCCGAGCTTCCAGCCGAGGTTGTAGGCGTCCTGTACCCCGGTGTTCAGCCCCTGCCCGCCGGCCGGCGAGTGGACGTGCGCGGCGTCCCCGGCCAGCAGCACCCGGCCGACCCGGTAGCGGTCGGCGAGCGCGGCCCGCGGCCGGAAGTCGCTGGACCAGCGCACCTCGCGGACCGCCTCGGCGGTCAGCTGGGTGCGCTCGGCGATCACCGCCCGGACGGCCTCCGGCGAGAGGTCCGGCTCGCCCTCGTCGAAGCGGGCGGAGAGCTGGAACTCGTCCGTCCCGGCCAGCGGGCAGAGCAGCAGCATCCCGCCCGGCGCCTCGGGCCAGACGTGCCAGTTGTCGCGGCCGAGCCCGTCGATCCGGACGTCGGCGACCAGGACCGGCCGCGGGTCGACGGTCTCGCCGGTCATCGCGACCCCGATCGCCCGCCGCACCGCGCTGCGCCCGCCGTCGGCGCCGACCAGGTAGCGCGCCCGGACGGTCCGGGTGCCGCCGTCGGCGCCGGTCAGCACGGCCTCGACGGCGTCCGGGTGCTGGGTGAGCGCGTGGAGCGCGGTGCCGAAGGCGACGGTGCCGCCGAGTTCGCGCAGCCGGGCGAAGAGGATCTCCTGGGTGCGCCACTGCGGGACCATCCACGGCGCCGGGTAGGGCACGCCCGGGCGTTCGGTCGCCGACTTGATCAGATCCCACTCCTCCTGCGGCGTGCCGTTCCGCCAGCTGAGCATCCGCGGGTAGCGCCCGCCGGCCGCGCGCACCGCGTCGATCACCCCGAGGTCGTCGAAGACCTCCTGGGTGCGCGGCTGCAGGCCCTTGCCGCGGGAACCGGGGAAGAGCGTCTCCTGCTGCTCGACGACCAGCGCGCGCACCCCGCGCCGGGCGAGGTCGCAGGCCAGCATCAGGCCGGTGCCGCCAGCGCCGACCACCAGCACGTCCAGATCTGACTTAACGTTGTTAAGTTCCATGTCGCCAGTGTGTGCTTAACGTTGTTAAGCTGTCAAGCGTGGGCCGTGTCGCAGCAGGCTGAGAGGATGGAGCGGTGGCAAGCAAAATCGACCCCGCGCAGGTCACCGAAACCGCGCTGCGACTGCTCAACGAGACCGGCCTGGACGGGCTGACCCTGCGCCGGATCGCCAAGGAGCTGGACGTCCAGGCGCCCGCGCTCTACTGGCACTTCGCCAGCAAGCAGGCCCTGCTGGACGCGATGGCCACCGAGATGTTCCGTCGGATGGCACAGGACGGGCGGCCCGGGCCGGACGCCGGCTGGCCGGACTGGATCACCTCGGCCTGCCGGACCCTGCGCCGCGCGCTGCTCGGCTACCGGGACGGCGCCAAGGTCTTCGGCGGCACCCACTTCATCGACACCGACCACGCCGGGCTGCTGGAGGTCCACCTCGCCGCGCTGGTCGCGGCCGGCTTCCCGCTGGACGACGCGGTCTTCGCCCTCTCCACCGGCTACGCCTACACGGTCGGCTTCGTGATCGAGGAACAGTCCGTCCACCCGCTGCCCGGCGAGCGCGACGAGCGCTTCGACGTCGCCGCCCGGGCCGAGCTGATCGGGCCCGCCCACCCGCTCGCCGCGGCCGCCGGTGCGGGGCTGTTCACCGGGTTCGAGGAGCGCTTCGAGCGCGGGCTGGCGGTGCTGGTGGCCGGCATCGCGGCCACCGGGCCCGCGACGCGGCCCTGAGCAGCGCGACCCCTTGCCAACCGGCCGGGCGCCTGTCACCGTCCTCCGGGTGTTCTCCCTCCTCGAACCCCCGGTCTTCACCCGGCTGCGCGCCGCCGAGCGGATCCTGGTGGCCGGCGCGGGCGGCGGCTTCGACGTCTACGCCGGGCTCCCACTGGCCCTCGCGCTGCGCGCGGCCGGCAAGCGGGTGCACCTCGCCAACCTCTCCTTCAGTCACCTGCACGGGCTCCCCGCCGAGGTCTGGCTCGCGCCGGACGTCGCCGAGATCCGCCCCGACACCCGGACGCACGACCAGTACTTCCCCGAGCTCACGCTGGCCCGCTGGCTCGACCGGCACGGCCTGCCCGACACCGTCTGGGCCTTCGCCCCGGTCGGCGTCCAGCCGCTGCGGGCCGCCTACCGGGAGCTGGTCGCCCACCTGGACATCGACGCGGTGGTGCTGGTGGACGGCGGCACCGACATCCTGATGCGCGGCGACGAGGCCGGCCTCGGCACGCCCGAGGAGGACATGGCCAGCCTGGCCGCGGTGGCCGGGCTGGACGGGCTGACCGAGCGGCTGGTGGTCTGCCTGGGCTACGGCGTGGACGCCTACCACGGGGTCAACCACTCGCTGGTGCTGGAGAACCTGGCCGACCTCGCCCGCACCGGCGACTACCTGGGCGCCTTCTCGATCCCGCGGGACAGCCGGGAGGGCGCGCTCTACCTGGACGCCGTCGCGGACGCCCAGGCCGCCACGCCCGACCGCCCGAGCATCGTCCAGGGCTCGGTCGCGGCGGCCCTGCGCGGCGAGTTCGGTGACGTCCGGTTCACCGCCCGCACCCGGCACAGCGAGCTCTTCATCAACCCGCTGATGACGCTCTACCTCACCGTCACGGTGGCCGGCCTGGCCGACCGCAACCGCTACCTCGACCGGTTGGAACGCACCGTGTTGATGCGCCAACTCGGCACCGTCATCGAGGAGTTCCGCGACGAGCTGCCCCGGCTCCGGCCGCCGCGGGCGTTCCCGCACTGAGCCGTCCGAGCCATCAGCCCCGTTTGGCCGCGGCCACGATCTTCGCGGTGGTGTGGAAGAACCGCGCGGTGCCGTGGCCGCGGTAGGCCGGGCCGAAGACGCAGGCCGGATTCCCCGCCGGCCGGCCGTCGAGCGTCCGGGTCACCACGAAGGCGGTGCTCCCGGTGGCGCCGATCACCTCCAGGTCGCCGCGCGGGCTGCGCCGCGGCAGCTCCAGGTCGGCCGGCAGCGGCTCGGTCAGGAACACCAGACTGAGCCGTACCTCCGGGGTCACCTCGACGTCGCGGAACGGATCGGCCGCGAGCAGCTCCTCGACCTCCGGCACGGTCCGCAGCACGGTCGGCACCTCGAAGCCGAGCGCCGCGTGCAGGTGCCGCTCGATCCGCCGGCTCAGCGCGGCCCGGTCCGTCCCGGTGTCCGCGGTGAAGAAGACGTTGCCGCTCTGGATGTACGTGCGGACGTCGGCCAGCCCGAGCTCCGCGAAGAGCTCGCGCAACCGTTCCATCCTGACCACACGTCCGCCCACGTTCACGGCACGGAGAAAGGCGATGAAGGTCTGCTCGGCCATCCGGCCAGTCTGCCGGACCGCCGCCCGGGGCGGCGGTCGGTGCCCCGTGTGACAGTGGGCACATGAGCAGTCGGCAGGAGTTCGAGCAGGCGGCGCCCGAGCTGGCGGAGGCGGTCCGGGCCCGCCTCGACGCGCACCGGCACCACGTGCTGGCCACCCTCCGCGAGGACGGCACGCCCCGGGTGAGCGGCACCGAGGTGCGGCTGGTCGGGGCGGATCTCACCCTCGGGTCGATGTGGGGTGCGGTCAAGGCGCTGGACCTGCGCCGCGACCCGCGCTTCGCGCTGCACGCCAACCCGGGGGACGGCAGCATGGCCGGCGGGGACGCCAAGCTGGCGGGGCGGGCGGTGGAGATCACCGACGAGGCCGCCCTCGCCGGGTACGAGGCCGAGCTGCCCGAGCCGCCGACCGGGCCGTTCCACGCGTTCCGGCTGGAGCTGACCGAGGTGGTGCTGACCTCGGTCGGCGAGGGCGGCGACCACCTCCTCATCCGGAGCTGGCGCCCGGGCGAGGAGGTGCGCACCGTCCAGCGGCGCTAGGTGTACTGACCCCTGTCACCAACTCCGTGGTCAGTACACCCAGGGGCTGGACCCGCTAGGGCAGCACCGAGCGCAGGGCCTCCGGCGTCCGCGCGACGACGGCGTGCCCGTCGTCCGCCGTGATGATCGGCCGCTGCACCAGGATCGGGTGCTCCGCCAGCGCGGCGATCCAGCGCGCCCGGTCGGCCGGCTGCCGGCCCCAGCCGCGCATGCCCAGTTCCTTGGCGACCGCCTCGTCGAGCCGGGTGATGTCCCACGGGTCGAGGCCCAGCCGGTCGAGCACCTGCTCCAGCTCCGGCACGCTGGGCGGGTCGTCCAGGTAGCGGCGCACGGTGTACTCGACGCCGGCGGCGTCCAGTTCGCCGAGCGCGAAGCGGCACTTGGTACAGCGGGGATTGATCCAGATCTCCATGCCGGTCAGCCTACGCACTCGCCCGGGCCGGGAACTCCGGCGCCACGGACGGCGGTTCCCGGTAGGGGGCGGGCCGTGGGGCCGGCCACAGGGACCGAGGGGCAGGCCTTGGACGGTACCGAGATCATCAACCAGCTGTTGACGCCGGAGGGTTCGGCCGACCCGTACCCGCTCTACGCCGAGGCGCACCAGCTCGGCCCGGTCACCCCGGTCTGGGACGGCGAGATGCTGCTCGCGCTGGCCTACCCGGTCGCGCACCAGCTGCTGCGCGACCCCGCCTACGGCGTGGCGGACCAGGAGCTGCGGCTGAGCTTCGACCCGGACTACGCGCAGCACTCGTCCAGGCTGCTGCTCAGCCACTCGATCCTGGAGGTCAACGCACCGGACCACGCCCGGATGCGCTCGCTGATCGCCTCGGTCTTCACCGCCCGCCGGGTGGCCGCGCTGGAACCGGCGGTCACCGCCACCGTCGAGCGGCTGCTGGACGAGATGGCCGAGCTGGGCGCCGGCGGCGAGCCGGTGGACTTCCTGGACACCTTCGCCTTCCGGCTCCCGGTGACCGTGATCTGTGAGCTGCTCGGCGTGCCGGAGCAGGACCGTTACCGGTTCCGGCCGCTCGCCGCCGACCTCACCAGCTCGCTGGAGGTCTCCACGACGGAGGACGAACTGCGGCGCGCCGACGCCGCCTGCGACGAGCTGGCCGGCTACTTCGCCGAGCTCTGCGCCGAGCGCACGGCCCGTCCGCAGGACGACCTGGTCAGCGCCCTGGTCAGGGCCGCCGACGCGGAGGACGGCCGGCTAAGCGGCCGGGAGCTGCTGGCCAACCTGGTGCTGCTGCTGGCGGCCGGCTTCGAGACCACCACCAACCTGCTCGGCAACGGCCTGGCGCAGACCTTCCAGCACCCGTGGGCCGCCGACGGGCTGCGCTCCGGCGAACTGGACCCGGCCGGCTTCACCGACGAGGTGCTGCGCTACGACTCCCCGGTCCAGCTCACCTCCCGGCTGCCGCTCTCCGAGGGCCTCTCGGTGGCCGGGGTGCCGACGCCGCCCGGCAGCGGAGTCTTCGTGCTGATCGGCGCGGCCAACCGGGACCCGAAGCGGTACGAGCGGCCGGACGTCTTCGACCCGACCCGCCGGGACAGCCACCCGCTCTCCTTCGGCGGCGGGGTGCACTTCTGCCTCGGGGCCCAGCTGGCCAGGCTGGAGGCCAACGTCGCGTTGCCCACGCTGCTGCGCCGGTTCCCGCGGCTCGCCCCGGCGGGGGAGCCGGTGCGCCGCAACCGTCTGGTGCTGCGCGGCTACCAGGAGCTGGCGGTCACCCTCGGCTGACCGGCCCCGGGCCGGCCCGCGTGGTCGAAGGTCCCCTTCGCCGGGCTGTCCGCCCCGCCGCTCACTCGCGACCTACGGGACCATGGACTCGTAGCCCCGCCGTCGAGCCCCAGGAGTTCCGCACTGTCCGCGCCCGTAGAGGCAGGCCGCCCACCGGCCGCCCCGCGGCGCGGCCCCCAGTGCCCGGCGCGACTCCGCCGCCTCGGCGGCAGTGGTCGGGGGCGCCG
This sequence comes from Kitasatospora sp. NPDC024654, assembly GCF_055559155.1. Classification (NCBI taxonomy): domain Bacteria; kingdom Bacillati; phylum Actinomycetota; class Actinomycetes; order Kitasatosporales; family Streptomycetaceae; genus Kitasatospora; species Kitasatospora sp. NPDC024654. The sequence continues at coordinate 163,522 of NZ_JBVHLF010000008.1, read as the reverse complement.
ACTCCCCGCGCTGGGCGCGCTGGCTCCCGGCGCTGCTGATCGTACTGGACCTCTCGGTGGAGGCAGCCGTGCCGCAGACCACCGCGGCCGGGCTCATGCTGATCATCCTCCCGGTGGTGGTGGCCTTCGGCTACGACCCGGTCCCCACCGCCGCCTCCAGCACGGTCGCGCTCGGTCTCCAGCTGCTGCTGGCCGCCCGGGTCGGCCACCTCTACGAGCAGCACCACGTCTGGGCCTACGTCTCCACCTCGTTGGCCGGCCTGGCCGGTGTGATGCTCGCCCGGCAGCGGCTGCGGCAGGCCCAGCACCTGGTCCGGGCCCGCACGGTCAGCGAGGCCCTGCAACGCACCGTGCTGCACCCGGTACCGGAACAGGTCGGCGGCCTACGGGCGGCCGGCCTCTACCGGGCCGCGCAGGCCGAGGTGGCGATCGGCGGCGACCTCTACGAGATCTGCGACACCGCCTACGGCACCCGGGTGTTGCTCGGTGACGTCCCGGGGCAAGGGGCTGGAGGCGATCCGCACGGTGGCCGACGTGCTCGGCGCCTTCCGGATGACCGCGCACGAGACCGCCGACCCGGCCGAGCTGGGGGCAGTCCGAGGTCAGCTGCGATCCGTCGCTGAAGACCAGGTCGACGAAGAGGTCGGGCTCGATGTGGTTGTGGCCGTGCGGGTCGATGCGGGAGGTGGTCTGGGCACCCTTCAGCGTCTCGTACGGCGAGTGGTTGAGGATGGCCAGCTGGAGGGCCCCTGGTCGCCGTACTGGTCCCACTGGCCGAAGGTGGAGGAGACCCGGGCGGCGGTCCCGCCGTAGACGTCGCGGACGGTCACGGTGACGGTGGTGTCGCGGTCCTTCTGGTCCTCGTCCATGTGGACGGAGAAGCCGGCGCCGACCAGGGTGGCGCCGGGCGCTCGGACGGCGGGTGAAGCCGAGGACGGAGAGAGCCCTGCGGGAGCTTGGGAGGATGAGAACCATGCTGTCGACCGACTGGTCCGATCGGTATCACTCACAGGAGTGAAAGTTCGTATGCCCACCTGTCCGACGGATCTGTCCGGCGCAGCTGTCCGACCCCGCCGGTCCCGGGAGAACGCGCCGGGCCTCCGGCACTCGCCACGGAGAGTGCCGGAGGCCCGGAGGTTTCCTACAGGTCGAAGTAGAGCTCGAACTCGTGCGGGTGCGGGCGCAGCGCGATCGGGGCGATCTCGTTGGTGCGCTTGAAGTCGATCCAGGTCTCGATCAGGTCGGGCGTGAAGACCCCGCCGGCGAGCAGGTACTCGTGGTCCTCCTCCAGGGCCTCCAGGACGGCCGGGAGGGAGGAGGGGACCTGCGGGACGCCCGCGTGCTCGTCGGGGGCGAGCTCGTAGAGGTCCTTGTCGACCGGCTGGAGCGGCTCGATCTTGTTCTTGATGCCGTCCAGGCCGGCCATCAGCATCGCCGAGAAGGCCAGGTAGGGGTTGGACGACGGGTCGGGCGCGCGGAACTCGATGCGCTTGGCCTTGGCGTTGGAGCCGGTGATCGGGATCCGGATCGCCGCCGAGCGGTTGCGCTGCGAGTACACCAGGTTGACCGGTGCCTCGAAGCCGGGGACCAGTCGGTGGTAGGAGTTCACCGAGGGGTTGGTGAAGGCGAGCAGCGAGGGGGCGTGCTTCAGCAGACCACCGATGTAGTAGCGGGCGGTGTCGGAGAGCCCGGCGTAGCCCTGCTCGTCGTAGAAGAGCGGCGCACCCTCGGCCCACAGCGACTGGTGCACGTGCATGCCCGAGCCGTTGTCGCCGAAGATCGGCTTCGGCATGAAGGTGGCCGTCTTGCCGTTCCGCCAGGCGACGTTCTTGATGATGTACTTGAACAGCATCAGGTCGTCGGCGGCGTGCAGCAGGGTGTTGAACTTGTAGTTGATCTCGGCCTGGCCGGCGGTGCCCACCTCGTGGTGCTGGCGCTCGACCTGGAGGCCGGCGTTGCCCAGCTCCAGGGACATCTCGGCGCGCAGGTCGGCGAAGTGGTCGACCGGCGGGGTCGGGAAGTAGCCGCCCTTGTACTTGACCTTGTAGCCGCGGACGTCGCCCTCGGTCGAGCCGGTGTTCCAGGCGCCGGCCTCGGAGTCGATGTGGTAGTAGGACGCGTTCGCGCTGGTGTCGAAGCGCACCGAGTCGAAGACGTAGAACTCGGCCTCCGGACCGAAGAACGCGGTGTCGGCGATCCCGGACGAGGCGAGGTACGCCTCGGCCTTCTTGGCCACGTTGCGCGGGTCGCGACTGTAGGCCTCGCCCGTGATCGGGTCCTGGATGAAGAAGTTGATGTTGAGGTGCTTGTCCTTGCGGAACGGGTCCAGACGGGCGGTCGCCAGGTCCGGGACGAGCGCCATGTCCGACTCGTGGATGGCCTGGAAGCCGCGGATCGACGAGCCGTCGAACATCAGGGTCTCGGCGGGGTCGAAGGTGGCCGCCGGGACCGCGAAGTGCTGCATGACGCCCGGCAGGTCGCAGAACCGCACATCCACGAACTTGATGTCGTTCTCCGCGATGTAGGCCTTGACCTCGGCGGCGTTCTTGAACATCCATCCTCCTCGGCCCGGCCGTGAGGGGCCGGGTTCAGACGTGCACCGACCAGTCGTCCCAACCGGCCATGGTGCGGCTCACCCTAGGAATCGGCCGTTTCCTCGTGGTGACCCCATCGTTTCGCCCATGTTAACCAGATGCCCCCGAATGGGCGGCAAAGTCGCCCGGGAGGGGGCAAATCGTTCCGGAACACGGGCTCCGCGAGATGAGTGGTCTAGACCACTAGAGGAAGCGTGGCCACGCGGATTCACTCGCAGGGGGAGTCGCCGCCGGTCGGCCCGGGCTGCCCGGATAGTGTGGATTCGTGGACAGCAGAGAAGCGTTGGGATCGTGGATCGAGGGGCCGAGGGCCGCCGCCGAGCGGATGGGCGCCGACTTCGGCTACCGGGGCGAGCGGCTCGGCCTGCCCCAGGAGGGGTCCGGCTCGATGGCCGGCCCCGGCCGGCGGATCGGCGCGCTGCTGGTCGACGGCTGGCTCTGCAGCCTGGTCGCGTACGGGATGCTGGCGCACGGCAGTGCGCGCGAGGCGAACCTGTGGAACCTGCCGCTGTTCTACGCGGTCACCGCGATCTTCCTGGCGACCACCGGGACGACCATCGGCAAGCGGCTCTTCGGTCTGCGGGTGGTGCGCCTGGGCGGCGGCCGGGCCTCGATCCCGCAGGTGCTGCTGCGCACCTTCCTGCTCTGCCTGGTGATCCCCGCGGCGGTCTGGGACCGCGACTCGCGCGGCCTGCACGACAAGGCGGTCGGCACCGTCGAGGTCCGGATCTGAGCGGGAAGCCCCGCAGGCATCAGGAGACATCGCGAACATCAGGAGACATCGCGAAAGAGGCCCCGCCGTCCGGCGGGGCCTCTGCTGTCTGAGGGTGCTACGACCGGGGCGGGGTCAGCGCCCCTGGCCGCCCTTGGGCATCCGGGCACCCTTGGGCATCGGTCCCTTGGGGACCGGCGCCTTGGAGAGCAGGTCGCCCAGTGCGCGCAGCCGGTCGTTGGTCTCGGTGACCTGCGCGGGCGTGATGGCCCGCGGCAGCCGCATCAGGTGGATCTGCAGCTTCTTCAGCGGCACCTCGCCCGGGCCATCGCCGACCACGATGTCGTGCACCGGCACGTCGCCGACCACGCGGGCCATCTTCTTCTTCTCGGCGGCGAGCAGCGCGCGGACCCGGTTCGGGTTGCCCTCACCGATCAGCGCGATGCCGGCCCGGCCTACGGCGCGGTAGACCGCGTCCTGGCTGCGGGTGATCGCGACCGGGGTCGGGTTGCTGCTCCACCCCCGGCGGATGTTGTTGAGGACCGCCGCGGCCGCGCCCGGCTGGCCCTCCATCTGCCCGAAGGCGGCTCGCTCGGCCCGGCGGCCGAAGACGATCGCCGCGGCCAGGAAGGCCACGATGAAGCCCAGGATGCCCAGGTAGATCGGGTGACCGATCAGGAAACCGATGGCGAGGAACACGCCGAAGGTGAGGAGGCCGACGCCTCCGATGATCAGGCCGATCTTGGTGTCGACCTTCTTGGTCATGATGTACGCCTGGCGGATCTGCTGGAGCCGCCCAGGGGTATCGGATGTTTCCCTCGCCATGAAGGTCATGGTACGTGGCATGGACAGCGGACATCGAAGCCCGGTCCCCAATCGGTCCGAAGCTGTGATCCGGCCGGGTCCGCGGAGCTACTGCCCGGGCCGGGTCCGCGGGCCGACCGGCGCCGCCGTCCGCTCCGCCGCGTGCCGGCGGTTCTCGCAGACCGCGGTCCAGGCGTTCAGCCGGGCCTGCCGCCGTCCGGGGGCCAGCAGGACGCGGTCCGCGAGCCGGATCGCGGCGCCGATGGTGGTACGGGTGGTACGCATGTCGGGTACTCCCTCGCCGAGCCTCGCCAAGCCTGGGACCAGTCTCGGCCGCCGGTGTGACGGGCCGATGACGGCACCGTCAAAGGCTGATGAAACCGTTCTGCAGACCCGGTTCCGCCTCGGCGCCCCGCCGGCTCCCCGGCGTTCCCCCGAACAGCCGTGGGGCCCGGCGAACCGGGCCCCACGTCGGCGTTCCGCCGGGACTCACACCGCGGTGGCGCGCTCGCGGTGCTCCAGTGCCTGCCGGTACAGCCGCCCGGCGCGGTACGAGGATCGGACCAGCGGCCCGGACATCACTCCCGCGAAGCCGAGCTCCTCGGCCTCCTGCTGCAGCTCCACGAACTCCTGCGGCTTCACCCAGCGCTCCACGGGGTGGTGGCGCACCGACGGCCGCAGGTACTGGGTGATGGTGATCAGCTCGCAGCCGGCCCCGACCAGGTCGGCCAGCGCCTGGCTGACCTCCTCGCGGGTCTCGCCCATGCCCAGGATCAGGTTCGACTTGGTCACCAGCCCGGCCGCCCGGGCCTGCGTGATGACGTCCAGCGAGCGCTCGTAGCGGAACGCCGGGCGGATCCGCTTGAAGATCCGCGGCACCGTCTCGACGTTGTGCGCCAGCACCTCGGGACGCGAGGAGAAGACCTCGGCCAGCTGCTCCGGGACCGCGTTGAAGTCCGGGATCAGCAGCTCGACGCCGGTCCGGCCGGCCTCGCGCCCGGCCGTCATGGCGTGCACCTGGCGGACCGTCTCGGCGTACAGCCAGGCCCCGCCGTCCGGCAGGTCGTCGCGGGCGACGCCGGTGATCGTGGCGTAGTTCAGGTCCATGGTGACGATGGACTCGGCGACCCGGCGCGGCTCGTCGCGGTCGAAGTCGGCCGGCTTGCCGGTGTCGATCTGGCAGAAGTCACAGCGCCGGGTGCACTGGTCGCCGCCGATCAGGAAGGTCGCCTCGCGATCCTCCCAGCACTCGAAGATGTTGGGGCAGCCGGCCTCCTGGCAGACCGTGTGCAGCCCCTCCTTCTTCACCAGCGACTGAAGGGCGTTGTACTCCGGACCCATCTTCGCGCGGGTCTTGATCCACTCCGGCTTCCGCTCGATGGGGGTCTCGCTGTTGCGGACCTCCAGGCGGAGCAGCTTCCTGCCGTCGGGGGCGACAGCGGACACGAGCGACTCCTAGAACTAGACGGGGTACCCCCAGGGTACGCCTCTGCTTGTACGGTTTCCGCCCGGCGCGGGCCCCGCAATCGCAGGGCAACCGCCGCGGCGGCATGATGATTCCCGACTCAGCGGGCCAGGACGCTCAGCGGGCCGCCGCGGCCGGGGCCGCCGCGGGCGCGACCCGGGCCGGCGCGGGCTCCGGCAGCTCGGCGAGGACCGCCGCCAGGTGCCGCTGCACCACCGGCGCCGCCTCGCCCACCGGGATCTGCCGCCCCGCCTCGCCGGAGAGCGAGCCGACCCCGGCGTCCCGGATGCCGCACGGGATGATCCGGTCGAACCAGGTCATGTCCGGGTTGCAGTTGAGCGCGAAGCCGTGCATCGTCACGCCGCGCGCGACCCGCACCCCGATCGCCGCCAGCTTGCGGTCGTCCCCTCGCTGCCCGGCGTTGGACGGCGCGTACTCCGGGCCGGCCAGCCGCGGGTCGATGCCGAGCGGCAGGCCGAGCCGCAGCGTCAGCTTGCCGATGTCGACCACCTTGGCCGGGTCCGGCTGCGCGTCCGGCAGCTCCTGGCCCAGCACCCACACCCCGCTGCGCCCCTCGATCCGGCTGGTGCCGACCCCGAACTCGGCGCAGGCCCGGATCAGTGCCTCCTCCAGCCGCCGCACGTAGGCGACCACGTCCATCGGCTCGGGCAGCTTGACGATCGGGTAGCCGACCAGCTGCCCCGGCCCGTGCCAGGTGCCCTCGCCGCCGCGGTTGACCTGCACCACCGGGGTGTCGTCCAGCGGCAGGTCCTCGGGCTTGGTGCGCTTGCCGGCGGTGAAGACCGGCTGGTGCTCCAGCAGTAGAACGGTGTCGGGGATCTCGTCGGCCATCCGCAGCGCGTGCAGTCGCTGCTGTTCCTCCCAGGCCTCCTGGTACGGCACGGCGCGCTCGCCTATGCCCATCGTCACGAACCGTACGTTCTCGCTCACCACTGCTCCTTGCCGGGCGTTGCGACCAACCTCGCCACTGTACGCCCGTGCGGTCGGTTGCCCGAGAGCAGCCGTCACGCGGCCCGCGCGAGACGTCGGAAAGCCTCTCTCCGCCTCAAACCCCGCAGGCCGCACCTTCCCCACAACGGGCGCGCCTGCTTCACCCGTTCGGAGGATTGCCCGCCCAGATCCACCCATAGCGTCAGAATGCTCGCTACATTCACGCCGATTCCCGACAGGGGGCGTCGTGCAAGGCACCGGGGGGCTGGAGCTGCCGGTGCGGCGTCCGAGAGGTGTTGACTGACATGCCCCAACGGCCTGCAACCGACAGCCCGGCCTACGACCCGCTCGACCCGCTCGGCCCGGACGAACCCGCGGCCGAGCGCCCGCTGCCGGCCGCCTCCCTGCCCGGAGATCCTCGGGACGAACCCGAGGAGGCGGCCGCCCCCGGCCGGGTCCCGCCCGCCCGCACCCAGAACCCGCTGCTCGCCGAGCTGATCGAGGAGGCCGGCTTCTCGCACGCCGGGCTGGCCCGCCGGGTCGACCAGCTGGGTCTGGAACACGGCCTCGACCTGCGGTACGACAAGACCTCGGTGACCCGCTGGCTGCGCGGCCAGCAGCCGCGCGGGGCCACCCCGGCGCTGATCGCCGAGGTCTTCACCCGCAGGCTCGGCCGCCGGCTCTCGGCCCAGGACATCGGCCTGGACGCCTGCGGGCCGGTCTACGCCGGGCTGGAGTTCGCCGAGACGCCGCAGGAGGCGGTGGACATCGTCGCCAGCATGTGGCGCAAGGACACCGGCCCGCAGTCCGAGCTGCGCCGGATCGCCTTCACGCCGGCCGGGCTGGTGGTGCCCAGCCGGGACTGGCTGATCGGGCGCAGCGACGAGCAGGTCGCCCGGGACGGCTCCACCGGCATCTTCGTCTCCGGCCCGGCCGGACCGCTGGCCGGTCTGGACGCCTCGCCGGACCCGGGGGACCAGCCGCTGCCACGCGGTTCGGCGCCCCGCCCGGCGCCGCCCGGCCGGGTGCCCTCGCAGGGCCGCCGGCCGCTGGTCTCGACCGCCCGGACGGCCCCGCTGCCCGCGCCACCCGGACCGGCCGGCGAGGGCGCCGCCCGGGGCCAGCAACGGCCCGGACTGCGGGTCGGCCGCGGGGACATCGCCGCGGTGCGGGCGGTCGGCGACCTCTTCCGGGCGCTCGACCAGGCCTACGGCGGCGGCCACGCCCGTCAGGCGCTGGTGCGCTACCTGGAGAGCGAGGCCGAGCCGATGCTCCGCGGGCGCTACGGCGAGCAGATCGGCCGGGCGCTGTTCGCCGCCGTCGCCGACCTCACCAGACTCGCCGGCTGGACGTCCTTCGACATCGCCGCGCACGGGCTGGCCCAGCGCTACTTCGTGCAGGCGCTGCGGCTCTCGCAGGCGGCCGGCGACCGGGTGCTCGGCGGCTACGTGCTGATCACCATGAGCCAGCAGGCGGTCCACCTCGGGCACGGCCGGGAGGCGGTGCAGCTGGCCCGGGTGGCCCAGCAGGGCGTGGGTACGGGGGCCCCGGCCGTGGTGCAGGCGCTGATGCACGCGGCCGAGGCCCGCGGGCACGGGATACTGGGCGACGTGCGCTCCTGCACCGCCGCCCTGGTGCGCTCCGAGCGGGCCCTCGCGCTCTCCCGCAGCGGTGACGAACTCCCTTCCTGGGCACGGTACTTCGACGAGGCGCAGCTGGCCGAGGAGTTCGCCCACTGCTACCGCGACCTGCAGCAGTGGCGGCCGGCCGCGCAGCACGCGGAGAAGTCGCTGCGGCTGCGCTCGGCCGCGTACGCGCGCAGCCGGGTGTTCTGCCGGATGGTGCTGGCCGCCTCCCGGCTGGGCATGGGTGACCTGGACGAGGCCTGCGCGATGGCCAGCGAGGCGCTCCGGGCGGCGGGGGAGATGCGCTCCGCCCGCACGGTGGAGTACCTGCGCGACTTCCACCGCCGGCTCGCGCCGTACCGGGGCAGCCCGGTCGCCCGGGCCTTCGAGGAGGCGGCGCGGCAGGCGGGCGCGATCTGAGGCGGTGACGTGGGGCCGGGCCGCCGCCCGGCCCCACGCGCTTCCGTCGACCGGGCCCCGACGGCGACTCAGGCCGCCGCGCGGGCCTCCGGTAGCCCGTCCCGGGCCACCCCCAGGTCGCGCAGCACCGCCTCGGCCGCCCGCCGGCCGGACACCAGCGCGCCCCGCGCACTGCTGGTGTCCCGGTGGTCCCCGCAGACGTACAGCCCGGCCAGCACCCGCACCGGGCGGCGGAAGTTGTGCGGCGGCGGCATCGCGGGCAGTGCGTCCGGCAGGTGACGCACGCTCAGGAAGTCCCACTCCCGGGCGGACACCCCGTACAGCTCGGTCAGCCGGGACCGGACCGCCGGCTCCAGCCCGGCCGGCCCGCCGGCGTCGAAGCCGCGCCGTCCGAGCACGGTGGTGGCCACCAGCGAGCGACCGGCCGGGGCGTACGACTCGTGCACCTCGCTGAGCACCAGCGAGTGCGAGACCGGCGCGGCGCCGCCGGTCCGGTCGGCGTCCAGCAGTAGCGCGGCCTCGCCCAGCGGGGCGGGCCCGGTGGCGTGGTAGTAGGTCGTCACCGGGTGGAACTCGGGCAGCCGCAGGCCGGGCAGCAGCTCGGCGGCCGACCGGGCGTCGGTGGCCAGCACCACCGCGCGGGCCCGGACCGGCCCGTGCCCCGCGGTCCGCACGCCCTCCGCGCCGATCGCGGTCACCCGGACGCCGAGCCGGACGGTGCCCGGCGGCAGCGCCCCGGCCATCCGGGCGGGGACGGTGCCGGCCCCGGCGGCGGGCAGGCAGAGCCCGTCCCGGGCGTATTCGCGCAGTGCCAGATCGGCCACCCGGCTGCTGGTGCCCAGCGCCGGGTCGCTCAGCAGGGCGGTGAGCAGTGGGCGCAGGAAGCCGTCCACCACCCGTGGCGAGTGGCCGCGCTCGACCAGCGCCCGGGCCGTCGTGGTCTCCGGGCGGGCCAGCAGCCGGGGGACGGGGGTGGTGGCGAGCCGGTTCAGGGTGGCCGCCAGCCGGGCCTTGTCGAGCGCGCCGCCGCGCGGGGGGCGGCCGGCCGGGGGTCGGCCGGGCGGCTGCGGCGGGCCGCCGACCCGGTGCCGGCGGCCGGCGCTGTGCACCAGCACGCCGGGGGCCAGCGGGCACAGCTCCAGCCCGGCCAGGTCCAGCCGGTGGACCAGCTCCGGGAAGCCGGTGTTCAGCAGCTGGCCGCCGTGGTCCAGCCGGTAGCCGTCCACCTGGTGCCCGGCTATCCGGCCGCCGATCCGCTCGGTGGCCTCCAGTACCTGGACGTCCAGGCCGGCGCCGCAGAGCGCGTGGGCGGCGGCCAGACCGGCCAGCCCGGCGCCGACCACGACCACGTCGGGGTCGGCGGAGCGGGTGCGGCGGGCGATGTCATGTGGGGTCACGGACGAACTCCCTCCCTGGTCCCGGAGCTCCGGGCCGGCGGACGGCTACGGGGTGCCGGGACGGTCAGAACAGGTGATGCCCAGTCAGAACCGTGTTCAGGCAAGGGTGTTCGAATCGGATCCAGGGGCGCACACCCCGTCGGTGGCACGTCCCGGGGGCACGCCCGGGCGCTGTGCGCCGTCCTGTGCGCCCCCGCGCCCGCCCGTTCGCTCCCCGGTGCCGCTCCCACCCGTCCCAGCCGCCTCCGGCGCTCCTCAGAGCGCCGCCCGCACCGCCGAGAGGACGTCCGGATGAGCGAACTGGAACCCGGCCCTCAGCAGCTTCTCCGGCACCACCCGGTGGCTGCCGACCACCTCCACCGCCATCTCGCCGAGCGCCAGGCGCAGCACCGCCTCCGGCACCGGGAACGGCGTGGGCCGGCCGAGCACCTTGCCCATCGCCGCGGTGAGCTCCTCGTTGGTCGCCGGCGAGGGCGCGGTCAGGTTGACCGGCCCGCGCAGCTCCTCCTCGTCGATCAGGAACCGCAGCGCCGCCACCTGGTCGACCAGCGAGATGAAACTCCAGTACTGCCGGCCGGAACCGAGCCGGCCGCCCAGCCCGAGCCGGAACAGCGGGAAGAGCCGGCCACCCGCGCCGCCCGCGGCCGAGAGCACCAGGCCGGTGCGCGGGTGCACCACCCGGATCCCCGCCTCGGCGGCCGGCCGGGCCGCGCCCTCCCAGTCCACGCAGACCCGGGCCAGGAAGTCGTCCCCGGCCGGCGCCGTCTCGTCGATCAGCCGGTCGCCGGTCTGGCCGTAGAAGCCCACGGCCGAGCCGCTGACCAGCACGGCCGGCGGCTTCTCGGCGGCGGCCAGCGCGGTGGCCAGGGCCCGGGTGCCGAATACCCGGCTGTCCCGGATCTCCTGCTTGTACCGGGTGGTCCAGCGGCGGTCGCCGACCCCGGCGCCGGCCAGGTGCACCACCGCCTCGGTGCCGGCCAGCCCGGCGCGGTCCACCTCCCCGAGCGCCGGATTCCAGCCGACCCCGACCGAGCCGTCGGGGTGCGGGCCGGTCGCGCTGCGGTGCCGGACCAGCCGGACCACCTGGTGGCCGTCGGCCAGCAGCGAGCGGACAAGGGCGGAGCCGATCAGGCCCGAGGAACCGGTGACAGCGATGCGCATGCGGCCATCCTGGCAGCACGGCCGGTCCGGGCGGCCCCCGGGCCGACCCACACCGGCGGCGTGTCGCGGTCGGTGCGGGCCTGCTGACGGTCCGTCGGCCGGGCGGACCGGGTCGCTCCGCCGTCGGGTGGGACCGGTACGGTACGGCCGTGAACAACTCGACCCCCGCCGGCTGGTACCCCGACCGTGACCAGGGCGCGGGCGTCGGTGCGGGCGTCGGCGGCGGCCGGGAGCGGTACTGGGACGGCACCGCCTGGACGCCGCGGAGCCGGCCGGCCGGGGGAGCGTCCGGGGCCGCGGCACCGGTGCCGGTGCGGCGGACCGGGCCGTCCCAGGTCTCCGACGCCTCGCCCGCGTACGGGCACCCGGCCGTTCCCGCGCCGGACGTCACGCCGGGCGCCGGTTACGGGTTCCCGCACCTCCCCGGGCCCGCCGGGTACCGCTTTCCGCCGCCGCCCGTGCCGGTACCCGTGCCCGGCTTCCCGCCGCCGTTCGGTGCCCCCCACCCCGCGCCGCAGGCCGGCCCGCGCCGCCGGGTCGGCCTGATCGCGGCGGTCGCGGCGGGCGCGCTGACCGTGACGGCCGTCCTGGTGGTCGGCACGGCGGTGCTGTTGGAGGGCGCCCACCAGGCGGCGGGCGGGCGTCCGGCCGCGGCCGCGCCGACCCCGTCGGCGCCTGCCGTGTCGGCGGCGTCCGCCGTGCCGAGCCTCCCGGAGCCGGACGGCACGGACGGCACGGTGCAGGACGCCCTGCACGGCTGGACCGTGCCCGTGCCGGTCGGCTGGACCTCCGCCCGCCAGGCCGGCGACCCCGCCGTCCAGCTGGTCACCGGCCGCTACGACTGCACCGACCCGAACGGCTGCTACCACGGCACCTTCACCATCGACAGCAGCCCGGCCACCGGCCCGGACGCCCGCTCGGTGGCCGAGGACGCGACGCGGACGGGCGCCGCCCAGCACTACGGCGACCGGACCTCGCAGCAGGAGCTGGCCGCCGGCCAGGCCACCGTGGCGGGGATCGCCGGCTACTCGGTGCACTGGCAGGTGACCCCGCAGGACGGCTCCGGTCCCGGCGGCTTCGTCACGGTGGTCGCCGTCCCGGACGGCATCGGCGGCTACACCACCCTGGTCGGCACGGTCGACAACGCCCCGAACGCCCCGGCCCCGGCCGTCCTCGACCAACTCCTGCTCGGCATCCGCCCCACCGCGCCGCGCAGCGGCATCTGATCCCGGGGACGGTGGGAGCGCCGGTCCGGGCCCCGGGAGGCCTACCGTCCGTACTGCTCCCAGAGGCGGGGGAATCGTTTCGCCATCATCCGCTCGTCGTTGAAGTCGAACGACTGGCCGGCCGGCTGCCGCGGTTGCCGGGTGCCCAGGTCGGGCAACGGCAGCCCGGTGAGCTGCTCGTGCGCCTCGTCGGCGGCGTAGCCGAAGTCCTCGGCGTCGCCGTCCTCCTCCTCGTCGAAGTCGGGCACCAGCTCGGCCAGCGCGTCCGGGTCGTGCACCGCGCCCTCGAAGACCTCCCGGCCCTGCGCGATCAGCCAGCAGCGGAAGAAGTCGAAGCCGTCCTCCGACGCGCCGCCGAGCAGCAGGTGGGCGGCACCCCACAACTCCCACGTGTAGGCGCGCTGGAAGCGCGCCTCGAACAGCCGGGCGAAGTCGATCACCTCATCGGGCGTCAGCTGGGCGAGCCGGTCGACCAGCAGGTCGGCCTGGTCGTCCGGGTCGCCCTCGGCGGCGTCCCGGGTCTCGTCGATGAGCTGCCAGAAGTCGGTCTCGTACATCACCGCTCCAGCATCCCCGTTAGCCGGCGCAAATGCACTGCGGCTGCGCCGCGCGGCACGGGCCCGCGCCGCCGGTTCGGGTGAACGCGGAACGCCGGACCGCTGCCGGGCACGACCGAGCCCCGGTCCGTACGGGACGGACCGGGGCTCGGACGGAACTACGAACTACGCCTTACAGGCCGAGGTCGCCCTCGAACGCGCCCTCTTCCAGGCGGGCCTTGACGGTGCCCAGGAAGCGGGCCGCGTCGGCGCCGTCGACGATCCGGTGGTCGTAGGACAGGGCCAGGAAGACCATGTCGCGGATCGCGATCGTCTCGCCCAGGTCCGGGTGGTTGACGACGACCGGGCGGCGCACGGTGGCGCCGATGCCCAGCATGCCGACCTGCGGCTGGTTGAGGATCGGGGTGTCGAACAGCGCGCCGCGCGAACCGGTGTTGGTCACCGTGAAGGTGCCGCCGGCCAGCTCGTCGGGCTTGAGGCCACCGTCGCGGGTGCGGGCCGCCAGGTCGGCGACCTTCTTCGCGATACCGGCGATGTTGAGGTCGCCGGCGCCGTGGATCACCGGGACGAAGAGGCCCTTCTCGGTGTCCACCGCGATGCCGACGTTCTCAACGTCGTGGTAGGTGATGGTGTCGTCGTCGTTCACCCGGGCGTTGACGATCGGGTGGACCTTGAGCGCCTCGGTGGCGGCCTTGATGAAGAACGGCATCGGCGAGAGCTTGACGCCCTCGCGCTGCTGGAAGCCGGCCTTCGCCTTGGCGCGCAGCTGCATGATGCGCGTGACGTCGACCTCGACCACGGTGGTCAGCTGGGCCGACACCTTGAGCGACTCGACCATGTGCTTGGCGATGGCCTTGCGGACGCGGGTCATCGGCACGGTCTGGCCGCGCAGCGGGGACGGGGTCACCGGGGCGGCGGCCTTGGCGGCAGCGGGAGCGGCGACCGGGGCAGCGGCAGCCAGTCGAGCCGCAGCGGCCTCGGCGGCGGCGATGACGTCCTGCTTGCGGATCCGGCCGCCGACACCCGAGCCGGTGACGGAGCTCAGCGCGACGCCCTGCTCGGCGGCGAGCTTGCGGACCAGCGGGGTGACGTAGGCGTCACCGGCGTCGGCCACCGGGGCGGCGGCCGGAGCAGCCGGGGCGGCGACCGGAGCCGGAGCAGCCGGGGCGGCGACCGGCGCGGGGGCCGGGGCAGCCGGGGTAACCGGAGCGGCCGGGGCCGGAGCGGCGGGGGCGACCGGAGCAGCCGGGGCAACCGGAGCGGCCGGGGCCGGGGCGGCCACCGGGGCCGGAGCGGCGGCCGGGGCCGGAGCGGCGGCAACCGGGGCCGGGGCGGCGGCAACCGCACCCGCGGCACCGATCAGCGCGAGCTGAGCGCCGACCTCGGCGGTCTCGTCCTCGCCGACCAGGATCTTCACCAGCACACCGGCGACCGGCGACGGGATCTCGGTGTCGACCTTGTCGGTCGAGACCTCCAGCAGCGGCTCGTCGACCTCGACGGTCTCACCCTCGGCCTTGAGCCAGCGGGTGACGGTGCCCTCGGCGACCGACTCGCCCAGCGCCGGGAGCAGCACCGGGGTGGCGTCCCCAGCCGGAGCGGCCGGGGCGGCAGCGGCGGGGGCGGCAGCGGCCGGAGCCGGCGCCGCGGGGGCAGCGACCACCGGCGCCGGAGCGGCCGGAGCCTCGGCCACCGGGGCCGGGGCAGCGGCGGCGGCCGGGGCGGCAGCCGCGACCGGGGCGCCCGAGCCGTCGTCGATGATCGCCAGCTCGGCGCCCACCTCGACGGTCTCGTCCTCGCCGACCTTGATCGCGGCCAGGATGCCGGAGGCCGGCGCGGGGATTTCGGTGTCCACCTTGTCCGTGGAGACCTCGAGCAGCGGCTCGTCGGCCTCCACCCGCTCACCCTCGGCCTTGAGCCAACGGGTGACAGTGCCCTCGGACACGCTCTCGCCCAGTGCGGGCAGCGTTACTGAGACCGCCATGGTTTCAGCGACTCCTATCAAGTCTTGCGTTCAGGAAGTTCAGGAAGGGGGAAGGTCGGGCGCGCTCAGTCGTGCGCGTGCAGCGGCTTGCCGGCCAGCGCCAGGTGCGCCTCGCCGAGCGCCTCGGACTGGGTCGGGTGCGCGTGGATGAGCTGCGCGACCTCGGCGGGCAGCGCCTCCCAGTTGTAGATCAGCTGCGCCTCGCCGACCTGCTCGCCCATCCGGGCGCCGACCATGTGGACACCCACGACGGCGCCGTCCTTGACCTGGACGAGCTTGATCTCGCCGGAGGTCTTGAGGATCTTGCTCTTGCCGTTGCCGGCGAGGTTGTACTTGAGGGTGACGACCTTGTCCTTGCCGTACACCTCGATGGCCTTGGCCTCGCTGATGCCGACCGAGGCGACCTCGGGGTTGGAGTAGGTCACCCGCGGCACGCCGTCGTAGTCGATCGGCACGGCCTTGAGGCCGGCCAGCCGCTCGGCCACCAGGATGCCCTCGGCGAAGCCGACGTGCGCCAGCTGCAGGGTCGGGACGAGGTCACCGACGGCCGAGATGGTGGGCACGTTGGTGCGCATGTACTCGTCGACCAGGACGTAGCCGCGGTCCATCGCGACCCCGGCCTCCTCGTAGCCCAGACCCTGCGAGACCGGGCCGCGGCCGATGGCGACCAGCAGCAGGTCGGCGTCGATCTGCTTGCCGTTCTCGGTGGAGACCCGGACGCCGTTCTCGGTGTACTCGACGCCGGAGAAGCGGGCCTTGAGCTCGAACTTGATGCCACGCTTGCGGAAGGCGCGCTCCAGCAGCTTGGAGGAGTTCTCGTCCTCCAGCGGGACCAGGTGCGGCAGGGCCTCGACGATGGTGACGTCGACGCCGAAGGACTTCCAGACCGAGGCGAACTCGACACCGATCACGCCACCGCCGAGGATGACGGCGGACTGCGGGACGCGGTCGAGCTTGAGGGCGTGGTCGGAGGAGATGATCCGGTCGCCGTCGATGGTCAGGCCGGGCAGCGACTTCGGCACCGAGCCGGTGGCGAGGACGATGTGGCGGCCCTCGACGCGCTGGCCGTTGACGTCCACCGAGGTCTGCGAGGAGAGCCGGCCCTCGCCCTGGATGTAGTGGACCTTGCGGGAGGCGACCAGGCCCTGCAGGCCCTTGTACAGGCCCGAGACCACGTCGTCCTTGTACTTGTGGACGCCCTTGATGTCGATGCCCTGGAAGGTGGCGAGCACGCCGAACTCGGCGGCCTCGCGGGTCTCGTCGGCGACCTCGGCGGCGTGCAGCAGCGCCTTGGTGGGGATGCAACCCCGGTGCAGGCAGGTGCCGCCCAGCTCGCCCTTCTCGATCAGGGCCACGCTCAGACCCAGCTGAGCGGCGCGGAGCGCCGCGGCGTAACCGCCGCTTCCGCCTCCGAGAATGACTACGTCGAAAACGGTGCTGGCGTCGTTCGCCACGTCACGTCCTCCATGCCATGGGGTGTGGATCGTCCGGGCCGGTGCTGGTCCGGTGTTCGGGAAGCCCTTGTGGGGTGCCCAGTCGTACCGGAAATACATCTTCGCACTTGTTCGCGGCGACTGATGTCCGGGTCCACCCTGCGGGGGGTCCGGGACGGCTCCGGGTGACCCGGTGCCGGCCCTCCGGCGGCCGGTCTGCGCAGGTCAGGGCCGGTCGTTTCGGGCCTGCGGGGTGTGCTGGACGGAACAGGAGCGGAGCGGATTCCACCCTGTGGAACAAAGTTTCGCCCGAGGCGAACAGGAATCCTGGGCCCGGTTGACCACTACCAGCTGGTAACCGGAAGGGTCGGACGAAACGCCGGTAGGGGCCCGCGCCGGAGCGCGGGGCCCTACCGGGGACCGGGGAGCGGGACTCAGCCCTGCGCGGTCTCCTCCGCCAGCTGCACCAGGGTGCGCACCGCGCTGCCCGTGCCGCCCTTGGGGGTGTAGCCGTACGGGGCGCTCTCGTGGAAGGCCGGGCCGGCGATGTCCAGGTGCGCCCAGTCGATGCCGTCCGCCACGAACTCCTTCAGGAACAGGCCGGCCACCAGACCGCCGCCCATCCGCTCGCCCATGTTGGCCAGGTCGGCCACCGGCGAGTCCATGCCCTTGCGCAGCTCGGCGGGGAGCGGCATCGGCCAGGACTGCTCGCCGGCACGCTGCGCGGTCGCGTGCAGCTTCTCGCGGTAGGCGTCGGTGCCGGCCATCACGCCGAAGGTGCGGGTGCCCAGCGCCAGCACCATCGCGCCGGTCAGGGTGGCCACGTCGACGATCGCGTCCGGCTTCTCCTCGCCGGCCCGGACGATCGCGTCGGCCAGCACCAGGCGGCCCTCGGCGTCCGTGTTGAGCACCTCGACGGTCTTGCCGCCGTACATCCGCAGCACGTCGCCCGGGCGGGTGGCGCTGCCGGACGGCATGTTCTCGGCCAGCGCCAGCCAGCCGGTGACGTTGACGGCCAGGCCCAGCCGCTTGGCGGCGACCACGGCGGCGAAGACCGCGGCGGCACCGGACATGTCGCACTTCATGGTCTCGTTGTGGCCGGCCGGCTTGAGCGAGATGCCGCCCGAGTCGTAGGTGATGCCCTTGCCGACGAAGGCCAGGGTGGCCTTGGCCTTCGGGTGGGTGTAGGCGATCTTCACCAGCCGGGGCGGGTTGTCCGAGCCGTTGCCGACGCCCAGGATGCCGCCGAAGCCGCCCTTGGCCAGCGCCTTCTCGTCCAGCACCTCGACCTTGAGGCCGTGCTCCTTGCCGACGCCCTGCGCGATGGTGGCGAAGGCCTTCGGGTGCAGGTCGTTCGGCGGGGTGTTGATCAGGTCGCGGGCGCGGTTCATCTCCTCGGCGAGGACGACCGCGCGCTCGGCGGCGGCCTTGGCGTCCTTGCTGCCCTTGCGCGGGGCCAGCACGGTCAGCTCGCCGACCGCGCCCTTGCCGTTCTCGGCGGTGCGGTACGCCGTGAACTCGTACGCGCCGAGCAGACCGCCCAGCGCGACCGCCTCGACCTCGGCGGGCGACTCGGCCGGCAGCGCCAGACCGGCCTTCTTGGCGCCGGCCAGGGTGCGCGCGGCGACACCGGCCGCCCGGCGCAGCGCCTCCAGCGGGTAGCCGTCCTCGGCGGCCTCGCCGAGACCCACCGCCAGCACGAAGCCGGCCTTCAGCCCGGCCGGGGCCGGCAGCTTGACGGCCTCTCCCTCGCCGCCGGTCGCGCCCAGCGTGCTGAGGACGTCCGCCAGCTTGCCCTCGAACGCCTCGGCCACGGCCTCGGCGCCGGAGGTCACCACCAGGCCCTTGGGCCCCTTCGCCACGCCGATGACGAGCGCGTCCGCGCGCAGCGCGGCGGCGGAGGAGGTGCTCACAGACAATGCAGTCACGTAATTGCGTCCTGTTCTTTCGCGTTCTTTCGCGGTCCACAGCCGGGAATGCGGCATGGCTACAGCCCAAGCATGCTCCGCCGAAAGGCGCAGGGCTACGGTGCTCCCCGCATGGTAGTCCGCATAGTGGGATCCCGCGTCCCCCGGTCCGCCCACCGGATTTCAGGGCCCCACGGCAAGGCAGAACAGGCAGGCGGTCGCCGCGGTCTCCGCCATCGCGCCCAACACGTCTCCGGTGACTCCGCCGAACCGGCGGACACAGCGGCGCAGCAGCAGCCCGGCGGTCAGCTGGCCGACCGTCAGGGCCAGTGCGTAGCGCGGGTGGTGGCCGAGCGCGGCGAGGGCGAGCGCGGCGAGCGCGGTGCCGGCGAGCGCGCCGACGGGGGGGACCGTGCCGGCCACCATGGCGCCCAGGCCACCCGGCCGGGCAGCCGGCACCGAGCGCAGGCAACCCCAGCCGAGCGCGCACCGCCCAGCCACCGCCGCGGTCAGCACCGCGAGCGCGCCGCGCCCTGCCGAATGGCCGAACTGCTGGGCCAGGCAGGCGATCTGAGCGGCCAGCAGGAGCACCAGGGTAAGCACCCCGAACGGCCCGATGTCCGACTGCTTCATGATCCGCAGCGCGTCCTCGGCCGGCTTGCCGCTGCCCAGCCCGTCGGCCACGTCGGCCAGGCCGTCCAGGTGTAGTCCGCGGGTGAGGCCGGCCAGCGCGGCGAGCGCGGTGACGGCCCCGAGCAGCGGCCCGCCGCGCCAGGCGGCCAGCGCGCCCAGGCCGGCCGCCAGGGCGCCCAGTACCAGCCCGACCAACGGCGCGACCAGCATCGCCCGGCCGGCCGAGGCGCGGTCCCAGCGCTCGACCCGGACCCGCAGGACGGACAGCGTGCCGAAGGCGAACCGCAGGCCGTGCACCCGGCTCAGGCCTCGCCGAGCAGTTCCAGCGCGGTGGGCAGCCGCGGCGGCTCCTTGGGCGCGGTCGGCTGGGCGGGGGTGAACGGGTCCACGGCCAGCGCGTCCGAGGCCGCCTGCAACAGCGGCAGCGCCAGCAGCGCGCCGATGCCCTCGCCGGTGGTGATCTTCTCCTCGTGCAGCGGGGTGAGGGTCAGCCGGTCGTACGCCTTGGTCAGTGCCGGCTCCCCGGTCGGCGCCGCGGCCCGCCACCACTCCGGCGCCCGGAACGAGATCCGCTGCGCCACCAGCGCGCAGGCGGCCGCGACGACGCCGTCCAGCACGACCGGCAGCTTGCGCACCGCGGCCTGCAACAGGAAGCCGGTGATCGCCGCGAACTGCGCGCCACCGGTGGCCGCCAGCAGCGCCAGCTGGTCGCCGAGCACCGGCCGGGCCCGCCGCAGCGCGTCCCGGATCGCCGCGCACTTGACCATCCAGACCTGGTCGTCGATCCCCGAGCCGCGCCCGCAGACCGCCGCCGCGTCCGTCCCGCACAGCGCGCCGACCAGCACCGCGGCCACCGCGGTCGAGCCGACCCCGAGGTCGCCCAGGAGCACCAGGTCGGTGCCCAGGTCGGCCTCGTCGTCGGCGATCGCCATCCCGGTCGCGAAGGCGGCGGTGGCCTCGGCCAGGCTGACCGCCTCCTCGACGTCGATCCGCCCGGAGCCGCGCCGGATCCGGTGCTGGACGACCTCGGCGGGGAACTGCCCCGGGTCCGCGTCGACCGCCACGTCGATCACCCGCAGCTCGGCACCGAACCGCCGGGCCAGCTTGGCGACCGGTGCGCTGCCGTTCAGCACGGCGTGCACCCGGCGGGCGGTGCCGCCCCGCGCGGGCAGCCGGGAGACGCCCAGCGAGGCCACGCCGTGGTCACCCGCGAACAGCACCACCTTGGGTGAACTCAGCGCGCGCAGCGGCGACCGGCCCTGAACGGCCGCCAGCCAGCTGCCGTACTCCTCCAACCGCCCGAACCCGCCACGCGGTTGATCCAGTTCGAGCCAGCGCTCCGAAGCCGCGCGGCGGGCGTCGTCGTCGGGGCGCTCCACGAGCGAGGCGAACGTGTCGAGATCCACGGTGGTGTCCATCGCTCGGAAGGTTACCAATCCGGCTCGCCGGGAGCGGGGCCGGTGCGGGAGACTTCTCCACTGTGACCTTTCCTCCGCCGCCGTCCGGCGCACCCGGCCAGCCCCCGTTCCCGCCGTCCATGCCGCCCGAGGGGGCCGGCGCCCCGGTCTACGGATATCCGCAGTCGACCCCGCCGTACGGTCAGTCGGCCGCGACCCCGCCGCCCGGCTACGGCTTTCCGGCGGCGCCGGCCGCCGGGCAGCAGCTGGTGACCTTCGGGGACATCGCGGTGACCACCACCGGGATCGTCACCCCGGCGGGCACCTTCCCCTTGCAGGGCGCGGTCTGGACGGTCACCGACCTCTCCCGCACCGAGGAGCGGATCGCACCGGCCGGCATCGTGCTGGCCATCGTCTTCTTCCTGTTCTGCCTGATCGGCCTGCTCTTCCTGCTGATGAAGGAGCGTCGCACGGTCGGCCACCTGCAGATCACGGTCAGCAGCGGGGGGCGGTTCCACTCCACCTCGATCCCGGTGAGCTCGCCCGAGCAGGTCGCGGATCTGATGAACCGGGTCAACTACGCCCGCAGCGTCTCCGTCTGACGCCTCGACGACGGGCCGTCAGTCCGGCCGGCCGGTGTCCCGGATCGCCAGCACCTGGCCGGCCACCACCAGCAGCACCCGCTCCGACTCGTCGGCGAGCGCCATGTTGAGCCGGCCCAGCGCGTCCCGGAACCGCCGACCGGCCGCGGTGGCGGGCACCACGCCCATCCCCACCTCGTTGCTGACCGCGATCACCCGGCGTCCGGTCAGTCGCCAGGCCTCGGCCAGCTCCGCGCAGTGCCGGGCCACCTCGGCCTCGGCGCCGGCCGCCCAGGCGGCGTCGTCCCAGGCGTCGGCCCGGTCCATCACGGCGGTCAGCCAGAGCGCCAGGCAGTCGACCAGTACCGGCGCCGGGTCGTCCCGGTCGGCCAGCACCGCCACCAGGTCGCAGGTCTCCGCGGTGCGCCAGCCGGCCGGACGGCGCTCGCGGTGCAGCGCGACCCGCTGCGCCCACTCCGCGTCGTCCGGGCGGCTGCCGCCGGTGGCGACGTAGAGGACGTCGGCGTGGTCGAGCAGCAGCTGCTCGGCCCGGGTCGACTTGCCGGACCGTGCGCCACCGAGGATCAGGGTGCGTGCCATGCGCACATCCTGCCGGACGGGGTTGACCGCCCCCGCGGTGGGCAGCCTGACCCCTGCGCGCCGCGCGATAGCCTGCGCGGACGGGCGTCGAGAGGGCGCGAGCGAACCACAGGGAGGAGCCGGGCATGGTGTGGACGTGGCGGTACGAGGCGGCGGACGGAACGGTCATCACCCCGGCCGCGGGCACCGAGGAGTTCGCCGGTCAGAGCGACGCGGAGTCCTGGATCGGCGAGTCCTGGAAGCAGCTGCTGGCCGACGGGGTCGAGCGGGTCACCCTGCTCGAGGACGAGCAGAAGATCTACACGATGAGCCTGAGCGAGAGCTGAGGCGGCGGACCCGATCCGCCGCACCTGGTGGGCCCCGCTACTTGGCGCCCACCAGGTGCAGCAGCCCGGCGACCCGCCGGTACGGGTCCTCGCGGCCGGCCCGTTCCTCGGCGTCCAGCAGCTGGGCGAGCTGGCGGCCGTCCACCGGCAGTGGGGCGTGGTCGGCGGCGGCGTCGGTGAAGACCCGCACGCCGTACCAGTTCCGCAGCGGGACGGCGACCTCGGTGAGCGTGGTGGCCAGGTCGGTCAGCCGGTCGGCGCGCGCGGTCAGGCCGAGCCGGTCGGCGTAGTGGTCGGTGTCGAAGGCCTGCAGCGCGGCCCGCCAGTCACCGGTCAGACCGGCCCGCATGGCCAGCGCGTCCCGGTTGCGGGCGACCAGCGAGAGCAGCCCGCCGGAGGCCACCATCCGGGCCAGCGAGGCGATCAGCGGATCCGGGTCGGGCAGGTACATCAGCACGCCGTGGCAGAGCACCAGGTCGAAGCTGCCGGGCCGGAACCAGCGGCCGCACTGGTGCCCGTCGCCGCTCAGTAGCCGGACCCGCTCGCGCACCTCCGGCGGCTCGGCGGCCAGCGCGGCCTGTGCCGCGCCCAGCGTGACCGGGTCGGCGTCGAGCCCGGTGACCAGGTGGCCGGCCCGGGCCAGCCGCAGCGCTTGGACGGCCTGGCCGCAGCCGACGTCCAGCACCCGCAGCGCGCCGGCGCCCTGGAAGTGCGCGGTGAGCTGTTCGGCCAGCTGCCGGCCCACCAGCTCCTGCCGGACCACGTTGCGCAGCCCGTGCTGCCGGTCCAGCCAGGCCCCGGCGCCGCCGGCGAACGATCCGCCGCGGGCCGGCACCCGCTCGTGGCCGGCCCGCTCGTACGGCGACAGCTCGTACGGCGAACGGTCGTGGTCACCGTCCGGCTGTCCGGGCAGCGCGTACAGCCCGGATCCCTGGACGGCGCCGACCCCCTGGACGGTGGGCGACCAGTCGTACGGCAGCGGCTCGGCGGTCAGGGGCGCTCGCCCCGCTTCACCTGCGGCTTGGGCAGCCGCAGCCGGCGCATCTGGAGGATCCGCATCAGGCCGTAGCTCACCGCGCCACGGATGTTCTCGTTCGGGAAACGGGTGAGCAGCTGCTTGCGCAGGCCGAGGCCGAGGCGCAGGAAGTCGAGCACCACCATGATCAGGAAGACCAGGAAGAGCAGCGTGGAGAGCAGCTGCAGCGCCGGCACCCGGAGCACGCTGAGCACCAGGATCACCACGGCGACCGGCAGGAAGAACTCGGCCAGCGACCAGCGGGAGTCCACGTAGTCGCGGGCGAAGCGCCGCACCGGGCCCTTGTCGCGCGCGGGCAGGGCCCGCTCGTCACCGTTGAGCAGCGCCACCCGCTGCTTCTCGCGCTCGGCCCGCAGTCGCTCGCGGGACTGCTTGGCGGCCTCCTTGCGGTCCTTCGGCACGGTCACCCGGGTCCGCCGGTTGGCCTCGGCCTCGCTGCGCTTCGGCGTGGGACGGCCCTTCTTCGCCTGCGGGTCGCGGCTCGAGGGCGTTTCATCCTGCTCGGCCAGGGCGGTGGCGGAGGAGGGAGCATCATCTGAACGGCGTCGGAACACAGGACAAGCCTACGTGCTGGCGGGAGTGTCCCCGGAGGCCCGCAGGACGCAAACCCGTATCGATCTAGGGGTCGCACCCCGACCGGGTTCCACCTGCGGAATCCACCCCTGGGAGGAGGCCGGCGGCGGCAAGCCGTAGCAGGCTTGTTGCCACTAGGTGTACTGCGGTGATTGCCTCGCTGCACTTACACTCGCACTAGATTTGGTACGAGATAGAAACCGCAGGCCGGAGAAGGGGGCACCCGAGGCCCATGAGCGACGGAATCATGAAGCGTATGGGGCTGATCTTCCGCTCCAAGGCGAACAAGGCCTTGGACCGGGCGGAGGATCCGCGCGAGACGCTCGACTACTCGTACCAGAAGCAGCTCGAACTGCTGCAGAAGGTGCGCAGGGGCGTGGCGGACGTCGCCACCTCGCGCAAGCGCCTGGAGCTGCAGCTGACCCAGCTCCAGCAGCAGTCCGCCAAGTACGAGGACCAGGGCCGCAAGGCCCTCTCGCTCGGCCGTGAGGACCTGGCGCGCGAGGCGCTGACCCGCAAGTCGGCGATGCAGACCCAGATCAACGATCTGCAGGTGCAGTACCAGCAGCTGCAGGCCGAGGAGGAGAAGCTCACCCTCGCCTCCCAGCGGCTGCAGGCCAAGGTGGACGCGTTCCGCACCAAGAAGGAGACCATCAAGGCCACCTACACCGCCGCCCAGGCGCAGACCCGGATCGCGGAGTCCTTCTCCGGCATCTCCGAGGAGATGGGCGATGTCGGCCTGGCCATCCAGCGGGCCGAGGACAAGACCGCCCAGATGCAGGCCCGGGCCGGCGCGATCGACGAGCTGCTCGCCTCCGGTGCGCTGGACGACCCGAGCGGCATGCGCAAGGACGACATCGAGGCCGAGCTGGAGCGAGTGGCCGGCGGCAGCGACGTCGAGCTGGAACTCGCCCGGATGAAGGCCGAGCTCAGCGGTGGTTCCGCCGGCCCGGCCGCGATCGAGCAGGGCAACGGTGGTGGCGCCGCGCAGCAGGGGGGCCAGGCCCAGCAGGACACCCCGCCGCCCACCATCAACTACCACAAGTAACCAGCCCGCTTCGGATCGACAGCAGGGAGAAACGCCAGCATGATCATGCGGATCATGGGTGAGGGTCAGTTCCAGGTGGCGGACGAGCACCTGAACCGGCTGAACCAGCTCGACGACGAGCTGCTCACCGCTCTGGACGAGGGGGACGAGACGGCGTTCCGCAGCACGCTGGGCAATCTGCTCACGGCGGTCCGCGAGGTCGGTTCCCCGGTGCCGGTCGACTCCCTGGAGCCGTCCGACCTGATCCTGCCCACCGAGGACGCCACCATCGACGAGGTCCGCGCGCTGCTGCGGGCCGAGGGTGACGGGCTGATCCCCGGTATTCCCGAGTAGCACGGGCTCCGGCCGGACGTACGAAGGGGCGGCACCTCCCGAACGGGAGATGCCGCCCCTTCGTCGTGCCCCGCCCGGTTACGGCAGCGCCAGCATCCGGTCCAGCGCGGCCTTGGCGTACTTCTCGGTCTCCGGGTCGACCGTGATCACGTTGGGCACCCGGCCGTCCACCAGCGACTCCAGCGCCCAGACCAGGTGCGGCAGGTCGATCCGGTTCATCGTCGAGCAGAAGCAGACCGACCGGTCCAGGAAGACGATCTCCTTGTCCGGGTGCGCCTTGGCCAGCCGGCGGACCAGGTTGAGCTCGGTGCCGATGGCCCACTTGGAGCCGGGCTCGGCGGCGTCCAGCGCCTTGATGATGAACTCGGTCGAGCCCACCATGTCGGCGGCCGTGACCACCTCGTGCTTGCACTCGGGGTGCACCAGCACGGTGACGCCCGGGATCCGCCCGCGGACCTCGTTGACCGAGTCCAGCGAGAACCGGCCGTGGACCGAGCAGTGCCCGCGCCAGAGGATCATCTTGGCGTTCCGCAGCTGCTCGGCGGTCAGCCCGCCGTTCGGCTTGTGCGGGTTGTAGAGGACGCAGTCGTCCAGCGAGAAGCCCATCTCGCGCACCGCGGTGTTGCGGCCCAGGTGCTGGTCGGGCAGGAAGAGCACCTTCTGGCCCTGCTCGAAGGCCCACTCCAGGGCGCGCTTGGCGTTGGAGGAGGTGCAGATGGTGCCGCCGTGCTTGCCGGTGAAGGCCTTGATGTCGGCGGAGGAGTTCATGTACGAGACCGGCACGGTCACGTCGGCGACGCCGGCCTCGGTCAGCACGTCCCAGCACTCGGCGACCTGCTCGGCGGTGGCCATGTCGGCCATCGAGCAGCCGGCCGCGAGGTCGGGCAGCACGACCTGCTGGGCGTCGGTGGTCAGGATGTCCGCCGACTCGGCCATGAAGTGCACGCCGCAGAAGACGATGTACTCGGCCTCCGGTCGGGCCGCCGCGTCCCGGGCGAGCTTGAACGAGTCGCCGGTGACGTCGGCGAACTCGATGACCTCGTCGCGCTGGTAGTGGTGGCCGAGGATGAAGACCCGGTCACCGAGGGCGGCCTTGGCGGCGCGGGCGCGCTCGACCAGGTCCGGGTCGGAGGCGGGCGGCAGGTCGCCGGGGCACTCGACGCCGCGCTCGCTGTTCGGGTCGGCCTGCCGGCCGAGGAGCAGCAGTGCCAGCGGGGTCTGGCTCGGCTCGGTGAACTGCTGGGGGTCAACGGTGGTGGTCACGGGCGGGTGCCCTCCTGCTGCGGCCGGAGAGTCCCAGCCTTCTCGTCTATCTGACGCTATCTATCATAACGCGTTCGCGTCACTCTGACGATGGCCATCGCGTCGATGTGACGCGATCCGCTGGACTCCGTGGAGCGCGCGGTCGGCGCCGCGCGGCCGCGCGGATCGGCCGCCGGTCGGCGAGGCTGGTGCCATGAAGGCGATCGCGATCAGGCGGTACGGCGGCCCCGAGGTCGTCGAGTGCATGGAGCTGCCCGACCCCAAGGTCGGCCCCGACTCGGTGCTGGTGCGGGTGCGGGCGGCGGGGGTCAACCCGGTCGACTGGAAGATCCGGGAGGGCTGGCTGGACGGCGTGCTGGACGTCCACTTCCCACTGGTCATGGGGTGGGACGTGGCCGGGGTGGTGGAGCGGGTCGGTCCGGCCGTCACCGAGTTCCGGCCGGGCGACGCGGTGCTCGGCTACGTCCGCAAGGACGCGGTCCAGCACGGCACCTACGCCGAGCTGGTCTCCTGCCCGGTCCGCACGCTGGCCCACAAGCCCGCCGGGCTCGGCTGGGCACAGGCCGGCGGCCTGCCGCTGGCCGGCCTGACCGCCTACCAGAGCGTGGTCAAGGCGCTCCGGGTGCAGGCCGGCGAGACCGTGCTGGTGCACGCGGCGGCCGGCGGGGTCGGCAGCCTGGCGGTCCAGCTCGCGCTGGGCCTGGGCGCCCGGGTGATCGGCACGGCCGGCCCGCACAACCACGGGTACCTGCGCGAGCTGGGCGCCGAGCCGGTGCTCTACGGCCAGGGCCTGGTCGAGCGGGTCCGCGAGCTGGCGCCGCAGGGCGTGGACGCCGCGTTCGACGCGGTCGGCGGCGGCGCGGTGGCGGTCTCGCTCGACCTGGTGGCCGACCCCGGCCGGATCGCCTCG
Organism: Kitasatospora sp. NPDC024654; assembly: GCF_055559155.1. Taxonomy (NCBI): domain Bacteria; kingdom Bacillati; phylum Actinomycetota; class Actinomycetes; order Kitasatosporales; family Streptomycetaceae; genus Kitasatospora; species Kitasatospora sp. NPDC024654. The sequence goes on along the minus strand of NZ_JBVHLF010000008.1, from coordinate 136,589 downwards.
ATCGCCGACGCCTCGGTCCGCGAGGCCGGCGGGCACTACGTCTTCGTCCGCCCGGACGCCGCCGATCTCGCCGTGCTGGCCGAGCTCGTCGAGACCGGCCGGCTCGCCCTCACGGTCGCCTCGACGTTCCGACTGGAGGACGCCTGCTCGGCGCAGCTGCTCAGTGCCGAGGGCCGGACCCGGGGCAAGATCGTCCTAACGGTGGACTGATCGTTCGACTTGGTGAGAATAGGGGCGGTAAACCCGAGAGACCCGAGCCCGAGTTCGATCAGTGGAGACCCGCACCGATGAGCACCAGCCGACCGCCGGAGACGGGCGGCGTCTCCCTCGACGAGACCGACCGACTGCTCCTGGCCCACCTGGGCCGTGACGGCCGGGCCTCGTACGCCGAGATCGGGCAGCTCGCCAACCTCTCGGCGACCGCCGTGCGGCGCCGGATCGACCGGCTGCGGGCCCGCGGGGTGGTGCGCGGCTTCACCGTGGTGCTCGACCCCGCCCTGCTGGGCTGGGAGACCGAGGCGTTCGTCGAGATCTACTGCCGCGAGCGCACCCCGCCGGAGGAGATCCTGGCCACCCTGCGGCAGTTCCCCGAGGTGGTGGCCGCCTGGACGGTCACCGGCGACCCGGACGCGCTGGTCCATCTGCGTGCCGCCGACACCCGCCACCTGGAGGCGGTGATCGAGCGGATCCGCAAGGAGCCGGGCGTCCAGCGGAGCCGCAGCTCAGTGGTGCTGTCACGGTTGATCGGCTGACGCAGGAATCCTGCGTGAAGAGCATCGAACACGCTCGAAAGCTGCCTGAATAGCCGCATTCAGACGCGCGGGCGCGGGGCGCTGCTGCCTACGCTGATCAGCAGTTTTCCAGCCGATCGAGAGGCCGCACCGTGACCGCAGCAGCGCACCGCATGCACCAGCCCGACAACGAACTGGTGGACCTGGTCTTCGGCTACATGCGCGAGCGCCTGCAGTACGACCCGGTCCCGCTCGACCACCCCGGCGACGGCGAGCACCTGCGCGGCCAGCTGGCCGGACTGCTGAACGAGCACGGCAACGCCCCGGCCGACGTGCTCAAGCTCTACGACCACGAGCTGTCCCGCGCGGTGATCTCCGCCGACAGCCCGCGCTACCTCTCGTTCATCCCGTGCGCCCCGACCAAGGCCGCGCTCCTCTTCGACATGGTGGTCTCCTGCGCCTCGCTGCAGGGCATCTCCTGGCTGGAGGCGGCCGGCGCGATCGCCGCCGAGAACCAGGTGCTGCGGCTGATAGCCGACCGGGCCGGGCTGCCCGCCACGGCCGGCGGCACCTTCGTCTCCGGCGGCTCGGCCGGCAACCTCTCCGCCCTGGTGGTGGCCCGCGACACCGCGCGCCGCAGGCTCGGGCTCGGCCCGGAGGCCCGGCTGCGGATCGCCGTCGCCGACCAGGTGCATTCCTCGGTCAAGAACACTTTCAACATCATCGGCGTGGAGGCCTTCAAGGTCCCCACCGTGGACCGCCGCTTCACCGGGCAGGCGCTGCGCGAGGCGCTGGCCGCCGACCCGCACCCGGAGACCGTGATCGCCGTCGTCGGCACCGCCGGCACCACCAACGAGGGCATCGTCGACGACCTGCAGGGCCTCTCCGAGGTCACCCGTGAGCGCGGCCTCTGGTTCCACGTGGACGGCGCGTACGGCGGCGCCGGCCTGTTCGCCCCCTCGATCCGGGCCCGTTACAACGGCATCGAGCACGCCGACTCGTTCGTCGTCGACCCGCACAAGTGGCTCTTCGCCCCCTTCGACTGCGCCGCGCTGATCTACCGAGACCCGCGGCTCGCCAAGGCCGTGCACACCCAGGACGCCTCCTACCTGGACGTGCTGCACCACGAGGGCGACGAGTGGAACCCCACCGACTACGCCTACCACCTGACCCGCCGGGCCCGCGGCCTGCCGCTCTGGTTCTCGCTGGCGGTGCACGGCACCCAGGCCTACACCGACGCCATCGAGGCCGGCCTCACGCTGGCCCGGGAGACCGCCGAGCTGATCCGGGAGACCGAGCACCTGGAGCTGCTGCACGACCCGCAGCTCTCCGCGGTCTGCTTCCGCCGCACCGGCTGGACCGAGCAGCAGTACTACGACTGGTCGCACCGGCTGCTCGCGGACCAGGTCGGCTTCGTCACCCCGACCGGCTGGGACGGCGAGACGGTCGCCCGGTTCGCCTTCCTGCACCCCGGCACCACCATGGAGATGGTCCGCGAGATCCTCGCCACCATGGCCTGAGGCCCGTCAGAGGAAGCCGCCGCTCGGCAGGTACGGGGTCGGCGGCTTCATCCCGTGCAGCGCCAGGTAGCCGTGGGTCTCCAGGGTCAGCCCGAGCTCCAGGCCGACGTCCACCGCCCACTCCTGCTCGGCGGTGGCGAACCGGACCAGCGCCTCGGTACCGGTGGGCACCCGGGCCAGCGCCTCGCGCAGCAGCCGGACCGCCAGCCGTTTGGAGGTGGCGGCGAGCAGCTTGACCTCGCCGCCCTGTCGGTAGCAGTAGCCGCTGCCGGCCAGGGTGTCGGCCACCAGCAGCTCGTCGTAGTGGGCCAGCATGAAGCGGTGGTCAGGGCCGTGGGGGGGGGGGGGGGGGGGGGGGGGGGGAGAGGGGGGGAGGGGGGGGGGGGGGGGGGGTGGGGGGGGGGGGGGGAGGGGCGCCCCTGGTCGATTTCACCCCGTACGCTTTTTTTTTGGCTGGGGTAGGTGGACTAA
>NZ_JBVHLF010000008.1:121869-133857 GCF_055559155.1 Kitasatospora sp. NPDC024654 | reverse complement strand
CCTCTCCTCCTTTTTGTCAGCCGTAGCCTCTGTCGTCGGGTGTTTCCCCCACCCCCCCCTCGTTGGGGTGGACCCGCACCCCCCCCGCCTCGCCCCCCCCCCCCCCCCCCCCCAGCCGGCGGTCCACCGAGTCGAGCAGGTGCGTGTGCCCGGCGTTGCCGGGGTGCACCGGGATGTCCCCGGCGTCCACCAGGCCGGCTCGGTCGACCAGCCCGGTCAGCCGCATGGCCGGGTGGAGCGTGAAGCCGGCCCGGCGGTAGCGCCGGGCGGCCGCCGGGTCGGGCGAGGCACAGATCATCCCGCGCAGACAGCCGTGCCCGTGCGCGGCGGCCCGCTCCAGCAGCAGCCGGCCCACCCCCTTGCCCTGGGCATCCGGCAGCACCGCGTAGAGCGAGAGCAGCCAGAGGCCCTCGCGCCGCATCGACAGCGCGCAGCCGACCGCCCGGCCGTCCTCCACGGCCAGCCAGCAGCCCTCCGGATCGGTGCCCGCCAGGTGTCTGGTCCGGGCCAGATGGGTCACCACTCCGGCCGGCGGCAGCGGCTGCCGCGCCGCGCCGGGCGCGGCGAACGCGGCGTTCGCGATCTCCAGAACCGTCTCGGCGTCGGCTCGGTTGTCGCGGACCTGGCGAAGGATCATCCGACCATCCTGGCTGGTCGGCGGCCCCGCGCGGGCGGGTTTCCGGCAAGCCGCAGGTGATCCGCGGCACCGCGCCGTCCGGTGATCGGACGATGACCCGATCCCGGCGGTGTGCGAGCATGGGTGAGGTGGGGGAGCGGGCAGCAGCCCGCACAACGGATCCACTGCCCGGAATCAATCCGGGCGGCCGCTGGTTGGCACTGGCGGCAGATAGTCGTCACAGACCGGGAGTAAGCAGATGACCGTCCAGGACGAGACCACCGTCGAGAGTGGTCTGATCCTCACCGATGCCGCGGCGGCCAAGGTGAAGGGCCTGCTGGAGCAGGAAGGCCGCGACGACCTCGCGCTGCGCGTCGCCGTCCAGCCCGGCGGCTGCTCCGGCCTGCGCTACCAGCTCTTCTTCGACGAGCGCTCGCTGGACGGCGACGTCGTGAAGGACTTCGGCGGTGTCAAGGTCGTCACCGACCGGATGAGCGCCCCGTACCTGGGTGGTGCCACCGTCGACTTCGTGGACACCATCGAGAAGCAGGGCTTCACCATCGACAACCCGAACGCCACCGGCTCCTGCGCCTGCGGCGACTCGTTCAGCTAAGGCGCCCAGCGCGCGAGGGCGGCCCCGGAGTTCCGGGGCCGCCCTCGCGTGTCTTCCGGGCGGGTCAGTTGCCCGCGCTCACCGGGCCGCCGTTCGGCAGCGACTCCAGGGGCACGCTCGCCCCGCTGTCCGTGTCCACCACCATCCGGCCGTTCAACGGCTGCGCGAGGTCGGTCGCCACCGTCTGCTTCTTCTGCAGCGCGGGGCACATCTGGCCGGCCGGCGCCTTCTGGGTGATCACGATCTGCACGCCGACCTGGCCGGGCCTGCTCTGGTCGGCCTTCAACCCGTACTTGTCGCAGATCCCGCCGAAGAAGAAGACGGTCAGCTGGTTGCCGCTGGTCAGGTAGCTGACCGGCTTCAGCATGGCCGGCGGGTTGCCCGGGACGACCGACGGCGTGCCGGGGGTGCTCGGAGCGGGCGTCGAGCCGCCGGTCGGCGGGTTCGGCTTGGACGGCCCGCCGGGCTGCACACCGCCCGACGGCGAGCCCGACGCCCCGCCCGGCGACTGGGCGGGCGCGCCCGGCGCGGGGCTGCCGCTGCCCGAAGCACTCGGCGCGGCGCTCGCGGAGGCGGCGGCGGTGGACCCGCCGGAGCCCGCGTGGTTCTGGTTCTTGTCGCAGGCGCTGACCGTGGCCGTGAGCGCCAGCAGCAGCGCGGCCGCCGCCACCACCCGCCGCCGTCGGCGTCCGCGCGGCCCGGTGACGGCGGCGCCACTCCCGGTGGGGTGGGCGAACGGCTCGGCGGTGGTCTTCTCGTCCATGGTGCGACGTCCTCCAGGTCTGCGGATCCTCACGGCAGCGGTGGCTGCGCCCATCTGACGTGACGCGCGGGGATCCGGTTCCCGGGGCCGCCCGGGTCCACCTCCAGGGCCCTAGAGGCCGAACTCGGCCATCCGGGCGACCAGGTCGCGGGTCCGGGCGGGCACCGAGATGTGCCCGGCCGGGCGGGCGACGGGCTGCGGACCGGCGGTCAGCTCCGGCCAGAACAGGCCCAGCCGACGGGAGGAGTCCACCAGCGCGTCGAGGGTGTCCGGATCGACCTCGCCTCCACGGGCGCTCGGCGGCTGGACGGGGAAGTGACTGGGCAGCATGGCATGCGCTCCGATCGCCGGCCGCGGCCTCGGTGCCGCGAGCCTGGGCTCCGCTGAGCCCCTCTCCTGGCGACCCTAGGCCGCCGTACCGGGCCGGGCCAGACCTACCCGCAGGTAGCCGTCCGCCCGGTGACCGTGTGGCCGCGGTGACGGCGGCCGGTACCGTAGGGGGGTTGTCCCGCCATCGCCTACCGAGGAGTTCCACCGTGCGCATCGCCGTCACCGGTTCGATCGCCACCGATCACCTGATGACCTTCCCCGGCCGCTTCGCCGACCAGCTGGTCGCCGAGCAGCTGCACACGGTCTCCCTCTCGTTCCTGGTCGACACCCTGGACATCCGGCGCGGCGGGGTCGCCCCGAACATCTCCTTCGGCATGGGTGTGCTCGGCCTGCGCCCGGCCATGGTGGGCGCGGCCGGCGCGGACTTCGAGGACTACCGGGCCTGGCTGGAGCGGCACAACGTGGACACCGCCTCGGTGCACATCTCCGAGACCCGGCACACCGCCCGCTTCATGTGCACCACCGACGAGGACCACAACCAGATCGCCTCCTTCTACACCGGCGCGATGGCCGAGGCCCGCTACATCGAGCTCAAGCCGGTCGCCGACCGGCTGGGCGGCCTGGACCTGGTGCTGATCGGCGCCGACGACCCGCAGGCCATGGTCCGGCACACCCAGGAGGCCCGGGCCCGCGGCTACGCCTTCGCCGCCGACCCGTCCCAGCAGCTCGCCCGGCTGGACGGCGACGCGATCAAGGAGATCGTGGACGGCGCCGCGTTCCTGTTCAGCAACGAGTACGAGGCCGCGCTGATCGAGAGCAAGACCGGCTGGGACACCGCCGAGGTGCTGGAGCGGGTCGGTGCCCGGATCACCACCCTGGGCAGCAAGGGCGTCCGGATCCAGCGCAAGGGCGAGCCCGACCTCACCGTCGGCTGCGCCCAGGAGCGCCGCAAGGCCGACCCGACCGGCGTCGGCGACGGCTTCCGCGCGGGCTTCGTGGCCGGGCTCTCCTGGGGCCTCGGCCTGGAGCGCGCCGCCCAGGTCGGCTGCATGCTGGCCACCCTGGTGATCGAGACCATCGGCACCCAGGAGTACGAGCTGCGCCCGGAGGCCTTCCTGGAGCGGCTGGCCGAGAACTACGGCGACGAGGCCGCCGCCGAGGTCCGCGCGAAGCTCTGCTAGTGCTGTGACCGGGATGGTTCACCGTGATCGGAAGGCGGCTCGCGGGATGAGCGCACGCGAAACGGCTGGTATTACTGGGGCATGCAGGAAGAGACCGCACGTTCCGCGATCGACACGTTCATCTCCGCGTTCAACGCCTCGGACGACAGCTATGTGACTGCCCTGCTCTCCCAGGCCCTGACCTCAGACGTGGTCTTCTGGGGGCCGTTGGGCCGCAGCGAAGGAATCGCGGCGGTCGAGCGGTTCGTGCTGGACATCCGGCGCCACCCGGCGGGGACCGGCACGATGATGCGCTGCTCAGAGGTGGACATGCCTGACGAGTGGGCCCGGTACCAGTGGGTCTTCACCACGCCGGATGGAGGCCCCCGCCTGGCGGGAACGGACGTCGTCCATCTGCGGCGGAGCCTCATCGACCAGGTCATCGTCTTTGCGGGGGAGATCAAGCCGTCCGCCTCCTGAGTCATCCTTCTGTCGCTGTCCTTCTCCTGAACTTGCCCCCTTCGGCGCTCGGGGGCTGCGGTTCGCAGTTGGTCAGGCTGCGGTGTTGAGGGGGCGTCCGCCCCAGCGGACGCCCTTTTCGCTGCGGACGCGGGCATGTTCCTTGCGTTGGGCGGCGAGTACGTCGGGGTGGCGGGCGTTGGTGTTGCGCCAGCGCAGGTAGTGGTGCAGTGCCTGGGTTTGCGCGGGGTGGCTGCGGTGGTGGGAGTTGGCCAGGGTGAACTGCCGCCGCGGGCCGAACTGGGCCTCGATCGGGTTGGCCCGGGAAGCGTAGGTCGGGGTGAAGCACAGCTCAACCTTGTTCTTCTTCGCCCAGCGGCGGATGTCCGCCCCGGTGTGGGAGGAGAGGTTGTCCAGGATGATGTAGATGGGCGCGTCGTCGGGTCGGGTGGCGCGGATCGACTTGAGCGCGGCCAGGGTGTTGGCGGTGCCCTTGCGGCGGCGGTTGACGCCCCACAGGCGGTCGTCGCCCACGGAGTAGCAGCCGTGGAAGCAGGTGACGCCGTGGGTGCGACGGTAGGTCGCCGGCAGCCGGTTGGGCTTGGCCTGCTTCGCCCAGCAGGAGCCCGCGATGGGCCGGATCCCCAGGGCCCGAACTCGTCGAAGGCGAAGACCCGGTCCGGGAAGCGGTCCAGCACCTGCTCGATCCGGTCGAGCTTGGCATCGCGATCAGGGTCGGGTGACTCCTTCCAGGTCTTGGTGCGCTGGAAGGTGATGCCGCGGCGCCGGAGCAGGCACCGTAAGGCTTCACGGCCGATGCGGATGACACGTCCGTGCGCTTTCCGCAGGTAGGCGGCGAGTTTGCGGATCGACCAGCGGGTGAAGGGCTGGCCGAGCTTGTTGGGGCGAGTGGTGGCCGTCCGGATGACGAAGTCCTCGTCGTCACGACTGAGTAGGCGGGGACGGCCTCCCGCCCACTGAGGGTCCAGGCAGGCCAGGCCGATCTCGTTGAAGCGGTGGATCACATCGCGCACGGTGTCCTCGTCGGCCTGGACCAGCTGGGCGATCACCGGCACCCGGTTCCCGCCCGCCGAGGCGAGCAGCATCATCGCGCGCCGGTAGCGCACCGAACTCGTGCTGCCCCGGCGCACGATCTGCTGCAGCTTCCGCCCCTCCTGGGTCGGTCAGTCTGCGTACACGGACAGGCTCAGCCACCACGCCTCCAGCGATCGGATCGGGCGTCACCGCACATCCAACCGTCGCGACCACCAACCCGGCGAACCTTCACGGTCACAGCACTAGGGACGACGCCGCACCAGGTACGCCACGCCCCGGTCGGCGCCGTAGTCGGCGGCCGGGGCCTGACCGGCGTACTCCTCGCCGCGCATCTCGCACCAGGCCGGGATGTCCAGCCGGGCCGCCTCGTCGTCCGAGAGCACCACGACCAGGCCGCCCGGCGGCACCTCACCGATCCGCTTGGCCAGCTCGATCACCGGCAGCGGGCAGCGCTTGCCGAGCGCGTCGATGACCAGCTCCCGCTCGGCCGGCGCGGGGGCCGGCAGGTCCAGGCCGAGCGGGGCGCGCACCTGCGCCACCAGCTCCGGCAGCACGGTCAGGAAGCGGTCGACCGCCGACTCCGGAGCGCCGTACGGCAGCGAGACCCGCACGTTGCCCTCGGTAAGCACGCCCATCGCCGCCAGCACGTGGCTCGGGGTCAGCGTGCTCGCGGTGCAGGACGAGCCGGAGGAGACCGCGAAGCCGGCCCGGTCCAGCTCGCCCAGCAGCACCTCGCCGTCCACGTAGAGGCAGGAGAAGGTGACCAGGTGCGGCAGCCGCCGGACCGGGTCGCCGACCACCTCGACCTCCGGGACCAACCGGGGCACCCGGGCCCGGATCCGCTCCACCAGCGCGTGCAGCCGGGCGTTCTCCGCCTCCGCCTCGGCCCGCACCGCGCGCAGCGAGGCGGCCGCCGCCACGATCGCCGGCACGTTGACGTACCCCGGCACCCGGCCGCCCTCCCGCTCGTCGGCCGGCAGCGCGGAGGCGAACCGGACGCCCTTGCGGACAGCGAGCACCCCGACCCCGGCCGGCCCGCCCCACTTGTGCGCGCTCGCCGTCAGCAGCGACCAGCCGGCCGGCACCGGCATCCGGCCGACGCTCTGCGCCGCGTCCACCAGCAGCGGCACCTCGCCGCAGCGTTCGGCCACCTCGGCCACCGGCTGGACCGTCCCCACCTCGTGGTTGGCCGACTGCAGCACCGCCAGCGCGGTGTCCGGACGGGCCGTGAACGCCTCGACCCGCACCCGCCCGTCGCGGTCCACCGGCACCACGTCCACCTCGCCGCCCTCGGCCCGGTGCCGGTCGGCGGTGTGCAGCACGCAGGAGTGTTCGACCGCGGAGTGCAGCAGGTGCCGGCCGACCCGGCGCCGCCCGCGCAGCGCGCCCAGCATGCCCAACTGGACCGCCTGGGTGCCGCTGGTGGTGAACGCCACCTCGTCGGCCCGGGCCCCGATCGCCTCGGCCACCGTCTCGCGGGCCGCGTCCAGCAGCATCCGGGCCTGCCGGGCGGAGCGGTAGAGCCGGGCCGGGTCGGCCCAGCCCTCGTCGAGGGCGGCGGTGAGGGCCTGCCGTGCGACCGGGTGAAGCGGGGCGGTGGAGGCCACGTCGAAGTAGCCGGACAGATCGGACGCCATGCCCCCACGGTATCCGGGCTCACACCACGTCAGCCGATCACCGCAAATGTCCGCTTCGTCCGGTGTCGACGATCCGTCACCCGGTCGTCCGAGAGGGGTCCCCCGATCGGGTGCACGGACCTCGAATGCCTACGATGACCTGGGATTCCGTGCCTGCCGGGGCTGATCGGGTAGGCGGACGGCGCGTTACCGGGACCTGCTCGTCAGCTCCGCATAAGCCTGGAGTAGGGTTTGGCCCGCATAAGCATTCAAACCGTGCCCGTGGACGGGTCGCCGGGGAGCCGAGAGTACTCCTGGGGGCGACGCGATCGCGGGCGAGACTTCGGGAAGGCGCTACGTGAGTCCCAACGGCTCCGACCGCTCGCCGCGGCGCTCGATGCGGCGGAAGCTGCCTCAGGCGCTGGCACTGGGCCTCGTCATCGCGACCGCTACCGGCTGCTCGGCCAACGACCTCCCCAGGCTTGGCCTCCCCAGCCCAGTCACGACGACTGGACACCTCGTCCTTCAGATGTGGCAGGGCTCCTGGATCGCGGCGCTGGTGGTCGGCGTACTGATGTGGGGTCTGATCATCTGGAGTGTGATCTTCCACCGGCGCAGCCGCACCGGCATCGAGATCCCTCCGCAGACCCGGTACAACGTGCCCATCGAGGCGCTCTACACCGCGGTCCCCATTGTCATCGTCTCGGTCCTCTTCTACTTCGTCGCGCGTGACGAGGCTCGGCTGACCTCGGTCTCGGCCAAGCCGGACCACTACGTCAACGTGGTCGGCTTCCAGTGGAGCTGGGCGTTCAACTACGAGAACACCGAGAACCCCAACCCGAACAACCCGCTGGCCGCCTACGACGTCGGTACCCCCAAGGACATCCCGACGCTCTGGCTGCCGGTGAACGAGTCGGTCGAGTTCCGGCTCACCTCGCGGGACGTCATCCACGACTTCTGGCCCGTCAACTTCATGATGAAGATGGACGTCATCCCGGGCGTGGTGAACAAGTTCCAGGTCACGCCGACCGCCCTCGGCACGTTCGACGGCAAGTGCGCCGAACTCTGTGGTGTTGACCATGACCAGATGCTCTTCAAGGTCAAGGTCGTGACGCACGACCAGTACGTGGCCCACCTGCAGCAGCTCCGGGCCGAAGGCCAGGCTGGCGCGGTGCCCTCGGGCATCACGACCATGGGAAGTGAATAGAAGTGACCATCCTCAATGAGCCCGCCGCGGGCGGTGCCCCTGCGGGGGCCGCTGTCACGGCCGGTGGGGCCACGCGGACCCGCAAGCCGGGTTCCACCATCATCAAGTGGCTGACCACCACCGACCACAAGACGATCGGCACGCTGTACCTCGGTACTTCGTTCGCCTTCTTCCTGATCGGTGGCATCCTCGCCCTCGTCATGCGGGCCCAGCTGGCCCAGCCGGACGGCAAGGTCCTGACGAACGAGCAGTTCAACCAGGCCTTCACCATGCACGGCACGATCATGCTGCTGATGTTCGCGACGCCGCTCTTCGCCGGCTTCACGAACTGGATCATGCCGCTCCAGATCGGTGCGCCCGACGTCGCCTTCCCGCGACTGAACATGTTCGCCTACTGGCTCTACCTGTTCGGCTCGACCATCGCGGTCGGTGGCTTCCTCACCCCGCAGGGTGCGGCCGACTTCGGCTGGTTCGCCTACTCTCCGCTGTCGGACGCGGTCCGGTCGCCCAGCGTCGGCGCCGACATGTGGATCATGGGTCTGGCCTTCTCCGGCTTCGGCACCATCCTCGGCGCGGTCAACTTCATCACCACCATCATCTGCATGCGCGCCCCCGGCATGACGATGTTCCGGATGTCGATCTTCGTCTGGAACGTGCTGCTGACCTCGGTGCTGGTGCTGCTGGCCTTCCCGGTGCTCGCCGCCGCGCTCTTCGCGCTGGAGGTGGACCGGAAGTTCGGGGCGCATATCTTCGACCCGGCCAACGGTGGAGCACTGCTCTGGCAACACCTCTTCTGGTTCTTCGGCCACCCCGAGGTGTACATCATCGCGCTGCCGTTCTTCGGCATCATCTCGGAGATCATCCCGGTCTTCGCCCGCAAGCCGATGTTCGGTTACTCGGGTCTGATCGCGGCCACCATCGCGATCGCCGGTCTGTCCGTGACGGTGTGGGCCCACCACATGTACGTCACCGGCCAGGTGCTGCTGCCGTTCTTCTCCTTCATGACCTTCCTGATCGCGGTCCCGACCGGGGTGAAGTTCTTCAACTGGGTCGGCACCATGTGGAAGGGCTCACTGAGCTTCGAGACCCCGATGCTCTGGACGGTCGGCTTCCTGGTCACCTTCCTCTTCGGTGGTCTGACCGGTGTGCTGCTGGCCTCCCCGCCGATCGACTTCCACGTCTCGGACTCGTACTTCGTGGTCGCCCACTTCCACTACGTGGTCTTCGGCACCGTCGTCTTCGCGATGTTCGCCGGCTTCCACTTCTGGTGGCCGAAGATGACCGGCAAGATGCTCGACGAGCGCCTTGGCAAGATCACCTTCTGGACGCTGTTCATCGGCTTCCACACCACCTTCCTGGTGCAGCACTGGCTCGGCGCGGAGGGCATGCCCCGCCGCTACGCCAGCTACCTGCCCTCGGACGGCTTCACCACGCTGAACACCGTCTCGTCCATCGGCTCGTTCCTGCTGGGCATGTCGATCCTGCCGTTCCTCTACAACGTCTGGAAGACCGCCAAGTACGGCGAGAAGGTCAACGTCGACGACCCGTGGGGCTACGGCCGCTCGCTGGAGTGGGCGACCTCCTGCCCGCCGCCGCGGCACAACTTCCTCACGCTGCCCCGGATCCGGTCGGAATCCCCGGCGTTCGACCTGCACCACCCGGACATCGCCGCGCTGGACTACCTGGAGTTCCACGGCCACCCGGCCAAGCACTTCGAGGGCGTCACGCCGGCCGCCTACGACACTCCTGAGCTGACCAAGGCGAAGAAGAAGGAGGGCGACGCCTGATGAAGGAGCAGGGCAAGATCTTCGCGGGCTTCGCCATCTTCATCCTGATCATGTGCGTGGTCTACGGGCTCTGGTCGCACGAGCCGGCGGGTACCACCGCGCTCTTCCTGGCCTTCGGCCTGTGCGCCTTCATCGCCTTCTACCTGGGCTTCACGGCCCGCCGGGTGGATCTCGGCGCGGGTGACGACCCCGAGGCCGAGGTCGCGGACGACGCCGGTGAGATGGGCTTCTTCGCCCCGCACAGCTGGCAGCCGCTCTCCCTGGCGATCGGTGGCGCGCTGGCCTTCCTGGGTGTCATCTTCGACTGGTGGCTGATGTTCTGGGCCGCCCCGATCATCCTGGTCGGCCTGTACGGCTGGGTGTTCGAGTTCTACCGCGGCGAGAACCAGAACCAGTAGGTCCCGGTTCCCGCACGCACGGCAGGACCCCTCTTCGGAGGGGTCCTGCCATTTTTGTTCGGCCCTCCGGGGGGCGATGTCACTCAGGCGGGCGCAGCGGGGTGCGCCTCCTGGTCGGAGATGAGGTGATGTTCCTACGACCTGATTCGCTGTTTGAACCTCAGGAGGCTCCGGTGGTCGGCAAATGTGCAATACGGGGCGAGCACGGGGCATCGGGACGTTCCCCCGGACGCCGGGCGCCACTGTGCTGGCTGAGCCTGGCCCCGCTGCTGCTGGGCTCGCTGGCGGGCTGTGACGGCTTCGGGGCGGCCTCGGGGATCAGGCCGCCGCGGGCCGTCGACGCCGCGGCTCTGGTCCACACCTCCACCCTGCGTGACGCGGATCCCGGACAGCCCTTCACGGTGACCGCGCAACCCGGTGCCACGCTCACCGACGTCACCCTCACCTCGCCCGACGGCCGGCTGGTGGCCGGTGCGCTGGACCAGGACGGGCACGGCTGGCACAGCACCGCCCGGCTGGTCCCCGGTACCCACTACGCCGCCCGGATCGCCGTCTCGGACGGCCACGGCGGACGCGGCGAGGAGACCGCGGACGTCTCCACCAAGGCCGCCGACCGGCTGCTCACGGCGACCCTGGGCCCCGACCCGGCGCGCGCGGTCTACGGGGTGGGCGAGCCGCTCACCGTGCAGCTCTCCGAGGCGGTCGACGACCCGAAGGCCCGGGCCGAGGTGGAGGGCGACCTCAGCGTGGTCTCGGACCCGCCGGTGACCGGCGCCTGGCACTGGGTCGACGGCAAGAACCTGCACTTCCGCCCGCAGGAGTACTGGCCCGCCAACGCCACGGTGAAGCTCGGCTACGACGCCCAGGGCCACGCGATCGACGGCCACGGGCTGTACGGCGGCGCCCCGGTCTCGGTGTCGTTCCGGACCGGGGACCGGGTGGAGGCGATCGTCGACGCGGCCGCCCACCAGCTGACCTTCAAGCGCAACGGCACGGTGACGGCCACCATCCCGGTCACCACCGGCCGGCCCGGCTTCGACACCCGCAACGGCGTCAAGGTGGTGCTGAGCAAGGAGCGGGAGGTCGAGATGAAGAGCGAGACGATCGGGATCGCCAAGGACAGCTCCGACTCCTTCGACCTCAAGGTGGAGTGGGCCACCCGGGTGACCTGGAGTGGCGAGTACGTGCACGCGGCGCCCTGGTCGGTGTCCTCCCAGGGGGTGGAGAACGTCAGCCACGGCTGCACCGGGATGACCACCGCGTACGCCAAGTGGTTCTTCGAGCAGACCCGGGTGGGCGACATCGTCCAGGTGATCAACAGCCGGGGGCACCAGATGGAGCCCTTCGGCAACGGCTTCGGGGACTGGAACGTCGCCTGGGACGCCTGGCTGCGCGGCAGCGCGCTCGGCAAGACGGTGGACACCACCGCGCCGGCCCCGGAGCCGCAGGCCGCCGCGACCCTCCACCCGCAGTCCTGAGCCGCTACCCCCGGTAGACGAGGTCCAGCGCGCCGGTCACGGCCGCCTGGGCCTCGTCGTGGTTCAGGCCCAGGCGGGCGACCCGCTCGGCGTACTCGGTGGCGGCCGCCGCGGCCAGCTTGTGCGCGGTGTCGCCGGTGGCGGCGATCAGGGTGCCGCGGCGGCCGTGCGTCTCCACCACCCCGTCCGACTCCAGCTCGCGGTAGGCCCGGGCCACCGTGTTGACGGCCAGGCCCAGCTGCTCGGCCAGCGCCCGGACGGTCGGCAGCTTCAGCCCGGTCGGCAGCACGCCGGACCGGGCCTGCTCGGCGATCTGCGAGCGGAGTTGCTCGTACGGGGGAATGGCGGCGTGGTGATCGATGCTCAGCTGCACGGCGGGGTCTCCTCGGGAGGCGGTGGACCCATTCTGCAAGAAAGCCGAGGGGCCCGGGGGGGGGGGGGGGGGGGGGGGGGGGCCGGGGGGGGGGGGGGGGGGGGGGGGGGGGGGGGGGGGGGGGTGCTGGGG